>NZ_JBHUPT010000001.1:0-98360 GCF_049056525.1 Leisingera coralii
GCAGGATCAACGCCGAGATCGCTCGGGAACGAGGCGAAGGCCGCTGATAACGGCGAGTTTCCACACAGCCTCGGCAGCAAGAAGCCCTTTGCGGTCACTGGCCACCAGGCAGGGCCTCGCAACTGCACAAGGCAATGAACAGCGCTAAGCGGACGCTTAACGTTCGGCAACAGCAAGACCGCTCAGCGGGAAAAAGCGGACTTGTGCTGCTGCGGCTACTACTGGCGCAGCATTCTTTCGCAGCGGCAGCCGTTCGAATGTTGCGACGTTGCGAAAGTCGATGGCGCGGGCCTACCTATATCCGAGACAGTACTTTCGCCGCAGTTTGGTCGGGCAGCCAACCTGCGGACGGAACCGCCATTCGGTTCTTGCCTCCCGATGGTTGCAGACAGCCCCAAAGCAGTCACGCTGATCGACTCAGGCATTCGCTTAAGAAGCGACTCTTTTTGGAGCGTCGCCTCGAAGGCCGCCTTTGGCGACGGGCTCGACTAAACTTGTCGAAAGTGCCCTATTCATGCAGATCCTCGTCGGGGGCTCGTCCACATTTCGTGTCTCCCAAAAGGCTTGTGAAAATTTCCTCTTCAATCTACGGTTGGATCAGTACTGCTATTTGAAAACAGATGGGTATAGAGAATGTCAACCAAGGATGTCCTATTAACGACCGTTGCAGTTGCTCTTTGGGCGAACGCCAGTGTTGCCGAACAAACTTTAGGAGAATTCGTCGCAACGGACCTGGAACGCATAAACAAAAGTTTGGAATTGTCTTCTAGTGAAGTTCTTTCCGCAACGGTCATGCTAGACGATGTGCCGGATGACGCTCCGGTTCCAGTCGCGGGCACACAGTTTTTCACACCTTGGAAGGGAACCGAAATCGAAAAGGTTTGGGTTATTGAAGGCGGGCAGAAGGTCGAAAGATATTGGAAAGCCCTAAGCCCTGACGTATGGAGACGGGAACTTCAAAACAATTTTGTTCAGACAGAAATTACTGACAGAAAAACGGGCGCTGAATTTTCTATTCCTGCGGGACTTAATTTTTCTGCAAAGAAGGGAAACTTTCTTCTGACCTATCACAACTTTCGGTACAAATCCTATCCTTGCACTACCACAAACCCGCACATTGGCGCCGTGATGGTCGGTGTGGGCGTGCGAATTGAAATCGATGCAAAGTTCAAGAACGGGTCATTCTCCATCGGACTTACCGAACTCGCTCTAACTGCAAGCAAGAACAAAGTAAACGGCACCATTCAGGCGGATCAGGTGGGGCTTGGCAACGCAAAAACCCTCACCCAAGTCGTTGGCGCAACTGGAAGTCAAGTTACCTACGAAGGATTGGTTGAGGCGAGTAAAGCATATGCCGTTGCCAACCAGGCTATGGAATACATGGTCGAATTGTCTAACCCTCAGGTCTTTGGTTTCATCGACAATGTCGAGCCAGGGGCGTGTTTGAAAGCCTTTCTTTCAAACTGATGAGGCCATCAAAAGTTGCGCGGCCTGGAAGCGCGCTGCTGACAATTTCTTTGATGCCAATTGGGAAGATGTGAGAATTATAATGCCAAAACTGCCTGCTTTATTGGTCACCCAAGTAGCCTTTGTTTTTTGGTCCCTTGGCCCTGCTCTGTCAGATACTCTGCTAATTACTGATGACATCCCAATCGAAGAACCTGTACCGCAAGCTGCCTACGACGACCCGGAAGAAACCACCGAAGAAGAAATTCCCGAACCCGACCCCGGGTATACGGTCACTGTTTTTGAGAAAGCACCGAAGGGTTTGTTTTCGGGCGTAGCAAGGCTGCTTTACAAAAAGCAAGGTAGGTCAGGTGAATTTGGGTGCTCTGCCACATTGATTGCTCCGCAGATTCTCCTGACCGCTCAGCATTGCGTGCGCAATATTGACGGAAAACTCCATAAATATATCAAGGCCAAATTTCCGAAGAGCAATTCTTCTGGCTCCCATACACAAGAGGTGAAACTGTCGAGTTCCAACACAGCTTTGCACATCGGGGGGTTAGAAAAAAGGACCGATGGAACACTGAGGTGGAGCCAGACAAGCGATCTAGCACTGGTGCGTTTGGAGAAACCAGTTCCAGATGCGGAAAACAGAATTATTCCGTTGCTTCAAAAATCCCAGATCAACAGTCACTCGCTAAAGATGTTCGTAGGGTATGGGATGCAATACATAAACTACCAGACTGAAAGGGTTGGGGGAAGTCGAGCATTAGGATGGATAACCAGCGATGTGGTTCCGATGAAAATTACGTCTGGAAACTATGCAAAACGATCCTTCCTTGTGGCTGGCGAAGCTGAGATTGGTGGAAATAAGGTGTCCGTGGCGTTGTGCAACGGCGATAGTGGAGGTCCGTTTTTGGTTGCGAATCCAGAACATCCATCATCAAGCGTTCTGATTGCAGGAGTAAACCACGCCGTTCTATACGGTTTAGCTCCAGAAGCATGCGCAAAGCCTGGTAACGTCAGCTACCTTGTCGGAATCTTGGGGAACATGGATTTTATCAATGCTGGAATTGAAAAACTTCAAAACTAGAGTTTGCTTAGCAACGCTCATTTCGTTTTATGCCGCCGTTGGGCACGGCCAAAACATGATACCAAGCGGCGGATCATTTGAAGGCAGCCATTCATTTCCGGGCCCCAGCACGTTTGGCAGTACGACCGACATGGGCTCATTTAGTGACCTGTTGGGGGCAGAAACGAGCGGAACCGGCGTTGACCTGCAAAGAGACTTTGGGAATTCCGTAAGTACCTTCAAGACCTTGCCAAATACAGCCGCAGACATTGCGCCAAATGCAATAGGCGACAATTGGTCCATTGAGGGATTAGATCTCACTTCAAATGACATCAAGGAACTTTTGAAGGATCATGGATCAGTATACGGACAAAAAAGCGCGAGCGATTGGTTGGCCGAAGGCCCAGACAGCGTGACAACCTGGCGGGATTTCGATGGTCGATCCGTTTCCTACGGCAACGACTTCGTTGAAGACGAAGAACTTTGGGAAGACATTCAAGGCATCACCCCCTTTATTATGCCCGTTGGTCCTGATGGCAACACGCCATCAATTAATCCGGTGACTGGGACTTCCGTCGTACGAGATGGGGCGCTGGTACGCCTGCAGGACCCTACGAGCCTTGATTGGAACGGTGGTCTGCAAGGCGACACTAGTTGCTATCAACCGCCTGAAGTAGACAAAGAAGCCGTTGGGCGCTCAGTAAACTCCGCAAGACTGCAAACCGTCCTCCTCGCTTCCATGGGTAAAGTCATTAAACCAAGCGATGGCGGCGGTTTAGTGTACCGTCACCAAACATGTTCTGCGGATGTAGCAATAAAGAAAGTACTGCATTGTTCGGGCATTGTTGAGCCTGGTGGGAAAACCGTCTGGACAGCAGCGCACTGTCTAAGGAATGCAAAACTCGACCTTGTAGATGAAACTCTGAGGTCTTTGGGGATAGGCAGCGAGAAACCCTGCTCGGAAGACACCAAATTCAGAGCCATTTCACTGCTTGGTTTGACACAGAGTGACTATGTTGTTTCTTCCAAGTACATGTCTTCTTGTGAGACAATTCAATTTTTCAGTCCGGATGTCGTTAGGGTCCGCCTGAAAGAACCCTTACCTTGGGCACCGGTGGACGATGTCGTTTTCAGCGCGTGGCGCTGGCCCGACCCAGGCGAGTTGAATAGCCTATTGAAGAGGGGAAGGCGCCTCTTTGGTTCCGGTTACCCACACACACCAGTTTTGATGGACATTTCTGGAGGGCGCCTGATGGGCATGGAACACTGTGTGGAGACCTTGGCCGGGCTCATGGGCTACTACGACGTCGGCTCGACTGATGCAGAGCGAAAGGCAGGAATTTCCAAGCTCAAGTCTGAGATTGGCAACAACGCGGAGACCTTCGGCGGTTTCGGTTGCACAAGCCTCGACACCCGAGTTGGAGGCTCTGGCGGCCCTGTTTTTGCCCTGGACGACGACGGCAAATCGCTGATCCTGATTGGATTGGTCAGCGGCGCTTCATGGACCGATTTCGACATGGAGTGCATTGGTGAACTCGACAACCCACTTCAGGAACAATGCGGAGTTGCGCCAACTGGCAGGCTTAATGTGTTTACGCTTCTCCCTAGTAGGTGAGCGTCGCACAGGATTTTGTGCTTGAAGCCTGGCGTCGGCAGAGGTCTTTTGTCAACGGGTCGTATAACTTACGAGAGAGTTTGGCTCATCTCGTCGCGCTGAAAACTGACGGGCGTGTCGGGGCCTATCCAGGGATTCACCACAATGCTGAGGTTCGCATGTGCAGCAGATCGCAAACTTTACAAAGCTGCCGTTGCTGTAAGCCAATGCTGCTGGCGCGGCGAGTGTCCGCAAAGTCCGCTCAGCAACCTTTAGGTCGACGGGCCCCGAACGCTCGTGTTGTTACTCTGATCCCCTGGTGGGCTTGCTAAGGTTTGCTTGGCAACCGACCACGGCCAGGTGCTCTGAGAAGGCGCCAAACAGTCGTGGTGCGGCGGGAAACTCCATCTCACCCTATAGGGCGTCCTGAGCGCCCTATAGGGCCTGCATTGCGCCTGGAACCCTTAACCCACCGACAATCCACAGTTCGCCCCGCTCATGGCGAGTACAGCAGCCGGAACAGAAGTCACAAAAATCCAGTAGAGCAAGAAACCCAGCTGTCAACTCAAGCAGGAGATTTTCGCAGCCTTCGGCTTCCACTTCTTCCTTAGCGTGTGCGAGAACCAAAACTATGGGCAACTTGCGCAAAAGTATGGGTCAAAACACGCTTTTGGGCGATCCTACATGGTATCAGAAGTCCAGGTTTTCGACGCTGAGGGCGTTCTTCTGGATGAATTCCCGGCGGGGCTCCACAACATCCCCCATCAGCTTGGTGAACAGGTCATCCGCCTCGACCATGTCGTCGATGCGGACCTGCAGCAGCGTGCGCGCATCCGGGTCCAGGGTGGTTTCCCACAACTGGTCCGGATTCATTTCGCCCAGGCCCTTGTAGCGCTGCAGGGTGAGACCCTTCTCGCCCTCTTCCAGAATCGCCTGCAACAGACCAAGCGGCCCGTGAATGATCTGGCTGCGGTCGCGGCGGACCAGCTGGGCGGTGGTGCCGTAGACTTCCTGCAGGCTCTTGGTGAAGCTGCCGGTCTTGCGGGCCTCGCCGGAGCGCAGCATCGGGCCGTCCAGGGTGCGCACTTCCTCCACCCCGCGCAGGATACGGGCCAGTCGGATGCCGTGGTCCTGGGTGATCCGGCCCTGCCAGCCGCGCTCATACTCCAGCGCGATGGCGTCGAGGCGGGCCGCCACCTTGTCGGCAACACCCTGCAGGTCGGCATCCACCGCGCCGGGAACAAAGGCACCGGCCACCGCGGCCTGCTCCAGAATGTGGCGCGGGTAGTGGGTCGGGAAGGCATCCAGAACACGCTTGAGCTGGCGCGCCTCATCCACCACGCGGGTCAGGTCGGCGCCGGCGATCTCGGACCCGTCGCCCAGTTTCAGCAACGCGCCGTCGACGCCCTGGTTGATCAGGTAATCGTCCAGCGCCGCCTGGTCCTTGAGGTAGACCTCCGACTTGCCGCGCGCGACCTTATAGAGCGGCGGCTGCGCGATGTAGAGGTAGCCACCCTCGATCAGCTCCGGCATCTGCCGGTAGAAGAAGGTCAGCAGCAGGGTGCGGATGTGGGCGCCGTCGACGTCGGCGTCGGTCATGATGACGATCTTGTGGTAGCGCAGCTTGGAGATGTCGAACTCATCCCGGCCGATGCCGGTGCCCAGCGCCATCACCAGGTTGCCGATCTCCTGGGAGGACAGCATCCGGTCGAACCGCGCCCGTTCCACGTTCAGGATCTTGCCGCGCAGGGGCAGGATCGCCTGGGTCATCCGGTCCCGGCCCGTCTGGGCGGAGCCGCCGGCCGAGTCCCCCTCAACCAGGAAGACTTCGGTCTTGGAGGGGTCTTTCTCGGAGCAGTCCTTCAGCTTGCCGGCCAGGTAGTTCACGTCCATCGCGGTCTTGCGGCGGGTCAGCTCGCGCGCCTTGCGGGCGGCCTCTCGGGCCAGCGCGGCCTCGACGATCTTGCCGACGATCTGCTTAGCCTGGTTGGGGTTTTCCTCGAACCATTCGGCCAGCTTTTCGCCCATCAGGCTTTCGACCACCGGACGCACCTCGGAGGATACCAGCTTGTCCTTGGTCTGGCTGGAGAATTTCGGGTCCGGCACCTTGACCGACAAAACACAGGTCAGCCCTTCGCGGGCGTCGTCACCGGTGAAGGAGACCTTCTCCTTCTTGGCGATGCCCGAAGTCTGCGCGTAGTTGTTGATGGTCCGGGTCAGCGCGCCGCGGAAGCCCGCCACATGGGTGCCTCCGTCGCGTTGCGGAATGTTGTTGGTGAAGGGCAGCACCGTCTCGTGGTAGCTGTCGTTCCACCACATCGCGATCTCGACGCCGATGTCGTCCTTTTCCCCCACGATGTAGACCGGAGCCTCCATCACCGGGGTCTTGTGCCGGTCAAGGTATTTGACGAACTCCTTGACGCCGCCCTCGTAGAAGAGCTCAGCCGTCAGTTTCTCTGCCGGACGTTCATCTTCCAGAATGATCCGCACGCCGGAATTCAGGAAGGCCAGTTCGCGCAGGCGTTTTTCCAGCGTCTCGAAAGAATATTCCAGGTTCGAGAAGGTGTCGGTCGACGCCATGAACCGGACCTCGGTGCCGGTCTGGTCGCCGCACTCTCCGACCACTTCCAGATGCTTGACGGTATCGCCGCGCTCAAACCGGGCCACATGCTCCTTGCCGTTGCGCCAGATGCGCAGTTCCAGCCAGTCGGACAAGGCGTTCACCACCGACACACCCACACCGTGCAAACCGCCGGAGACCTTGTAGGAGTTCGAGTCAAACTTACCGCCGGCGTGCAGCTGGGTCATGATGACCTCGGCTGCGGACACACCTTCCTCGGCATGGATATCCACCGGGATACCGCGGCCGTTGTCGCTAACCGAGACACTGGAATCGGCATGGATTTTCACGGTCACATGGTCGGCATGGCCCGCCAGCGCCTCGTCGATGCCGTTGTCCACGACCTCATACACCATGTGGTGCAGGCCCGAGCCGTCATCCGTGTCCCCGATGTACATGCCAGGGCGTTTGCGAACCGCCTCCAACCCCTTGAGAACCTTGATGGAATCCGCGCCATATTCTGCGGGGGCCTGCTCGTTTCCGGACATTCACATCTTCCTGTCTTAGCTTCGGGATTTTATACGAAACCTGACCGGGAATGTCACGCGCAAGCCCCCTTTTTTCTTGGCAGAATCAAGCCGCTTTGGCCCCCAGACCGCCCGCCGTTCTGAGCCAGGTTTCGACCTTGGCCTGCGGCGCATCCGAGGCCGGCGCAAAAGTGGTGAACCGCGTGGGTTTGATACCGACAAAGCCGAGGATCTGGCGGCTGATGAAATTCTTCACCGCATTGCCGTAAAACAAACGCAGCCACAGCGCAGGGGTGTCCGAAGTCAGCAGAACCCGGGCGGTCTTGCCCGTCAGCATCGGCGCCGGCACACCCATGAAATTGACGTTGCGGGTGTCAAAGGCACGCCCCGGCAGCAGGGCCCGGTCGAACACCGCCTTCAGCTTGGCCGGCACCGCGCCCCACCACAGCGGTGAAGACATCACCACATGCTCCGCCCATTCCAGATCCTCCAGAAAGGCGGCCAGATCCGGCTCCAACGGCTTCGGGTCCTTATACCCGCTCTGGCCATAATCCATGTCGAACTGCATCTGCGAAATGTCATGGCAGCGCACTTGGTGGCCGTTTTCCTCAGCCGCGGCCTGGTAGGCGGCGCAAAGGGATTTCGACAGCGAGGTTTGGCCGGGGTGGCCGTTCAGGATCAGGATTTTCCGGGAAGACATTTGGAGCTCCGCAAGTTAAGTTGACCATGGTCACTTTATTGAATCAAAAATGACCGCGGTCAATTATAAAAGTGACCGCGGTCAATAACGAGATCGTGAGGCTGAGACATGACACGTGCACCCCAGAAGCGGCGGCTGGAAACGCGGGCAAAGCTGCTGGAGGTGGCAGCGGCCATCGTGCGGGAGCAAGGCTACAGCGGCCTGCGGGTCGAAGACGTGGTCGCCCGGGCCGGAGTGGCCAAGGGCACCCTGTTTTCCCACTTCAAGGACAAGGACGGGCTTCTGGCAGTCCTGATCGGCGCGGAGGTGACGCGCCTGCTCGACGGGATGGAGGCTGGCGCCCCCCCCGCTGACGTTGCCGCCCTGACCGCCCGGCTGGCGCCGCATCTGGATTATGTTGCCCAGGACCGGGTGATCTTTGACCTGCTGCTGCGCTACTCCGGCACCACGGCCGCGGAACCGGACGAAGTGGTGGCGGCAAGCTTCATCCGGCAGGTCACCATGCTGACAGGCTGGCTGCAAACTCTGCAGGCAACGGGCAAGGCCCGCAAGGACCAGCCGCCGGAACTGCTGGCAGAGGGCATCCAGGGCTTCCTCAACCATGTGCTGGGGGTGTGGTTCTGCGCCGAACACAAAAACGACGCGTCACCGGCCGAGGCGCTCGAACCCTATCTGCGGGCCTGGCTTCTGCCGCCTGGCTAAGGTCAGCGCTCAGGTGAACGGAATCACAAGCCCCACCGCGATCAGCAGCCCGCCCGACACCAGGTTGATACGCCGCCGGATCCGCGTGGAGGTCACCGCGCGGCGCACCCGGTGAACCATGCCGGCCAGCGCCAGGTTGCCGACCAGCGGGATCACGAAGGACAGGGTCACGATCGCAGCCACATCCGGCCAGGAGGTGCCGGACAAGTCAAAGAACCCCGGCAGCACCCCCATGTAGAACAGGATCGCCTTGGGATTGCCCAGGATCGCGGCAATCCCCGCCATGAACCCGGCCCAGACACCGGGGCGGGTCAGCGCCCGGTTTTCCTCCACCGCGTCGCCGGCATGGCGGATCAGCAGATAGCCCATGCCAAGGAACATCAGGCAGGCCACCCAGCGCAGCGCGGTCATGATGCCGGTGAACTCGGACACCACCCATGACATGCCCGCAACGGCGATCAGCGGCCACAGGATATCGCCGCAGGCCACGCCCACCGCCAGCGGCCAGGCGGCCTGAAATCCGCCCGAGACCGACCGCGCCATCAGCGCCAGCCAGACCGGGCCGGGGGTCAGAAACAGGATCAGCAGGGCCCCCGCGTAGAGGATCAGATCCCAAGGTGTGACGGTCATTTTTGCAGAACCTCCGAGGTGCCGCCGCTGTCAGAGACTTCCAGCACCTGGGCCCGGCTGCCCAGTCCGGCAAACAGCTCCGGCCCGGTGCCGGTCATCCAGGCCTGGGTGCCAAGCGCGCAGATCTCGTCATAAAGCGCGGCCCGGCGGCCCGCGTCCAGGTGCGCGGCCACTTCGTCCAGCAGCAGGATCGGCGGCGCGCCCTCGCGCTGCGCCAGCGCCCGCGCATTGGCCAGGATCAGCGACACCAGCAGCGCCTTCTGCTCGCCGGTGGAGCAATCCTTGGCCGGGATGCCCTTGGCCCGGTAGGTGCCGATCAGGTCGGTGCGGTGCGGCCCCACCAGGGTGCGGCCCGCCGCCAGGTCCCGGAACCGGCTTTCCTCCAGCGCCTCTTTGAAATCGGCTTCGGTCGAGGGCATGCTGCCCTCCGACTGCAGCAATTCCAGCTCAGCCGCGGGAAAGGCGGTTTCCGCCTCCGCCTGCGCCAGTTGCAGCAGATCCACCGCCTGGACCCGCGCGGCATGAATCCGGTGCCCGGCGGATGCCATCCGGTCCTCCAGCACCCGGTACCAGGCGGCGTCACGGATCTGCTCCTTCAGCAGGCGGTTGCGCTCGCGCATTGCCTTTTCATAAGCCAGCGAGGCCTCGGCATGGCCGGGCTCGAAGCTCAGCGCAATCCGGTCCAGGAACCGGCGCCGCCCCTCGGCCGCCTCGATCCACAGCCGGTCCATCGCCGGGATCAGCCAGACCACCCGCGCCACCTGCCCCAGTGCCAACTGGCTGGCGGACTTGTTGTCGATCTTCACCTGCCGGGCAGCGCCGCCCTCGGACCAGGTTTCCACCTCATAGGCCTGCGAGGGCGCCCGCAGCTCGCCCTTCAGCTTCCACCCGAGCGCTTCGGGCTGGCGTGCCATCTCTGCCGCGCTGGCCCGGCGCAGGCCGCGGCCCGGCGAAAACAGCGACACCGCTTCCAGGATGTTGGTCTTGCCCGCCCCGTTGTCCCCGTAAATCGCAACGGGACGCCCGTCCAAACGCAATTCCGCCCGCAAATGCGAGCGGAAATGGGACAATACAAGTGAGGTCAGAGCCAGCACGCGGGAGCTCCCCTGTTCTTCTGGCCAAAAATATCCCCGCCGGAGGCAGCGCCGTCAGGCGCTTCAGACCCGCATCGGCATCACGACGTAAACGGCGCTTTCGTCGTTGCCTTCGCGCATCAGGGTCGGGTCGCCGGAGGAGTTGAACATGAACACGGCGTTTTCGCGGTCCACCTGGTTGGCGATCTCCAAGAGGTACTTGGCGTTAAAGCCGATTTCCAGCCGCTCGTCGTTGTAGGCAACCGCCAGCTCCTCCTCGGCGGCGCCGCTGTCGGGGGCGTTCACCGACAGGATCAGGCGGTCCTCTTCCAGCTGCAGTTTCACCGCGCGGGAGCGCTCCGACGACACGGTGGCAACCCGGTCAACAGCCTGGGCAAACTCTGCCGCATCCACCTCCAGGCGGCGGGTGTTGCCGGCCGGGATCACGCGGGTGTAGTCGGGGAAGGTGCCGTCGATCACCTTGGAGGTCAGGGTGATATTCGGGGTGGCAAAGCGCACCTTGGTTTCCGAGACCGACACCGCAATGTCCATGTCGTCATCATCCAGCAGCTTGCGCAGCTCGCCCACGGTCTTGCGCGGCACAATCACGCCCGGCATGTCCTCGGCGCCCAGCGGCAGCTCGGCGTCGATGCGGGCCAGGCGATGGCCGTCGGTGGCAACGGCGCGCAGGGCCTTGCCGCCCTCGGCACCCGCAGAGACGTGCAGGTAAACGCCGTTCAGGTAATAACGGGTCTCCTCGGTGGAGATCGCGAATTTCGATTTATCGAACAGGCGGCGCAGCACCGCGGCCTTGGCAGCGAAGTTGGAGTGGTATTCCGAGGAGGCCATCACCGGGAAATCCTCGCGCGGCAGGGTCGCCAGCGAGAAGTTGGAGCGGCCGGCCTCAACGGTCAGGCGGCCGGTTGCGGCGTCGGCGCTCAGGGTGACCAGCGCGCCGTCAGGCAGCTTGCGGACAATCTCGTGCAGGGTGGTGGCGGCCACGGTGGTGGCACCGGCGCGCTCCACCTGTGCGGGGGCCTTGTCGACCACCTCGATATCCAGGTCGGTTGCGCGGAACTGAACGCTGTCGCCCTCGGCTTCGATCAGCACATTCGCCAGGATCGGAATGGTGTTGCGGCGCTCGACCACAGACTGCGCCTGAGCCACAGCCTTGAGAAGCGTGCCGCGTTCGATGCTGATCTTCATGTCCCAAATCCTCTTCGTCAGGCCCCTGTCAGTGGCCGGGACAAGCAACCTACCTGTTTACCCCTGCCATACAAGGCTTTTTATGGATTTCTCCAAGGGATTTCAGGCGGGGTCAAGAGGCGGCGGGCGGCATATGCGCCAAACCCGGGGAAACGTTGCAGCAGAACCCTGAACTGTCCCGGCGGGGACATGGCTAAAGAACCGGCACGTGTCCCCGCGGGGACAGAACGGAAAAACGCCCCGGCGGTGCGGCCGGGGCGCGGTACGGGCTGGTGAAAGCACTGGAGAGGTGCTTAGGCCTTCACCCGCTCCGATTTCGGATCGTACATCGGCTTCAACGAGGCCTCGGCCTTCACCTTCACGCCGCAGACGTCGATCTCGTAGGTGGAGCCCAGCACATCGGCGGCGCTTTCCCCCTCACACGGCACATAGCCCATGCCGATGGCGGCACCCAGCGTGTGGCCGTAGTTGCCGGAGCTGAGATAGCCCACGTACTTGCCATCACGGATGATCGGCTCGTTGTGGAACAGCAGCGGCTCGGCATCAGTCAGCTTGAACTGCAGCATGCGGTTCTTGGGGCCGGTTTCCTTGCGCTCCAGCACCGCAGCCTTGCCGATGAAATCGTCCTTGCTGGTAGCAACCGCAAAGCCGAGGCCTGCGTCGATCACGTTGTCCTCGCAGGTGATATCATGGCCGAAGTGGCGGAAGCCCTTTTCGATCCGGCAGCTGTCCATCATGTGCATGCCGCAGAGCTTGAGCCCCATGTCCTGACCCGCTTCCCACAGGGTTTCAAACGCGTGGCCGGCCATGTCGGCGCCAACATAGATTTCCCAGCCAAGTTCACCCACGTAGGTCACCCGGTGCACACGGGCGAGGCCCATGCCCAGCTCGATCTCCTGCGCGGTGCCAAAGGGGTTAGCGTCATTGGAGAAATCGCTCGGCGACACCTTCTGCAGCAGCTCGCGGGAGTTCGGACCCATCACCGCCAGCACGCCCTCGCCTGCGGTCACATCGGTGATCACCACGCGGTGGTCACCGGCATGGCGCATCATCCAGGTCTGGTCGGCCAGACGGGTGATCGCCGGGGTCACCACCAGATAGGCGGTCTCGGACAGGCGGGTGACGGTCACATCCGCCTCGATCCCGCCGCGGGAGTTCAGGAACTGCGTGTAGACGATCTTGCCGGCGGGCACCGAGACGTTGGCACCGCAGATGTAGTTCAGGAACTTCTCGGCATCCGGGCCTTCGACGCGGATCTTGCCGAAGGAGGACATGTCGTACATGCCGACGTTTTCGCGTACAGCCCTGTGTTCAGCGGCGGAGTTTTCGAACCAGTTCTGACGCTTCCAGCTGTACTGGTATTCGCGTTCCTGGCCCTCATTGGCAAACCAGTTGGCGCGCTCCCAGCCGCCGAGTTCACCGAATACTGCGCCCTGTTCCTTCAGATGGTGATGGAACGGGGTACGACGCACGCCGCGGGCGGTGGCCTTCTGGCGGTAGGGGAAGTGGTCGGCGTAAAGCAGGCCCAGGGTCTCTTTCGAGCGTTCGAAGAGATAGTGCTTGTTGCCCTGGAACGGGTGCATGCGGGAGATGTCCACGTCACCCAGATCGAACGGTTTCTGGCCGTCTTCCATCCACTGCGCCAGCGCCATGCCGGCGCCGCCGGCGGACTGGATGCCGATCGAGTTGAAGCCTGCGGCAACCCAGAAATTGTCCATCTCCGGCGCCAGGCCCAGGTGGTAGGCATCGTCCGGGGTAAAGGACTCGGGGCCGTTGAAGAACGTATGGATCCCCGCCTCGGCCAGCATCGGCATCCGGTTGCAGGCCGCTTCCAGGATCGGCTCGAAGTGGTCGAAGTCCTCGGGCAGCTGGTCGAACTCAAAACTGTCGGGGATACCGTTCATTGCCCAGGGCTTGGCGTTCGGTTCAAACGCGCCCAGCAGGATCTTTCCGGCGTCTTCCTTGTAGTAGGCGCATTCGTCCGGAACGCGCAGCACCGGCATCTGGGTCAGGCCCTCGATGCCTTCGGTCACGATGTAGAAGTGCTCACACGCGTGCAGCGGCACGTTGACGCCAGCCATGCGGCCGACCTCGTGGCCCCACATGCCGGCGCAGTTCACCACCATGTCGGCCTCGATGTGGCCCTGGGACTGGCCGTCGTCGCTGACCCAGTCAACGCCGGTGACACGGCGGCCCTGCCTGGAGATGCCAGTGACCTTGATGCGCTCCTTGACCAGCGCGCCGCGCTGGCGGGCGCCTTTGGCCAGGGCCAGCGCGATGTTGGCCGGATCGCCCTGCCCGTCCTTGGGCAGCCACACGCCGGCGGTCACGTCGCCCACGTTCAAGTGCTCGTAGCGGGCTTTGACTTCCTCGGGGGAGATTTCCTCAACTTCGACACCAAACGCGCGCGCCATGGCGGCCTGGCGG
Organism: Leisingera coralii; assembly: GCF_049056525.1. Lineage (NCBI taxonomy): Bacteria > Pseudomonadati > Pseudomonadota > Alphaproteobacteria > Rhodobacterales > Roseobacteraceae > Leisingera > Leisingera coralii. The sequence continues at coordinate 13,938 of NZ_JBHUPT010000001.1, forward strand.
AAGATCTCTTCCTTGCGCTCTTCAGTCAGGGCGACGGTGATCGAGCCGCAGCGCTTAAAGCCGGTGGCGACGCCGGTTTCCTCTTCCAGCGAACCGTAGAGTTCCTGGCTGTATTTCGCCAGCTTGGTCATGTTGGCGGTCGCGCGCAGCTGGGCGATCAGGCCCGCGGCGTGCCAGGTGGTGCCGGAGGTCAGCTGCTTGCGTTCCAGCAGCACGACATCCTTCCAGCCGAGCTTGGTCAGGTGATAGGCCACCGAGCAGCCGATCACGCCGCCGCCGATAATGACCACGCGGGCCTTGTTGGGAAGATCGCTCATGTCATCGCTCCACATTCAGTGTTTGGGCCGATTTATCACGGATAGGCGGCGCAAAATGCACCAAAAACGTCAGACTCCCGGGGCTATTCTCCGGCCTTGAGGATATTTTCCGGACCGTCCTCTCCCAGTCTGCGGCGCTTGCGCAGGGCAAAGGGGGTGATGCCGAAGAAGCTCTTGTAAAGACTGGAAAAACCGTTTGGGAAGCCGCAAGCGAGGCCGATTTCCCGCACGCTCATGGTGGTGTTGAGCAACAGGTTGTTGGCCTTGGACAGGCGCATTTCCCGGTAAAAGCCGTTGGGGGTGGTGCCCAGGAAGGTCTTGAACTTGCGTTCCAGCGAGCGGGTGGAAATGCCAAGTTCATCAACGATATCGCCGATCGGCACCGGTTCCTCGATATTGTCCTGCATGATGCGGATGCAGTGGTCCAGGTCGCTGTCGCCGGTGATCGTCGGCTTGGCGCCGGCAAAGGGCTGAAGCGAGGAGAAATCGCGCACCTGTTCGTGCAGCATGATGTTGGCCACGGTCATCTGCGCCGCAGCCGAGGTGAGCCGCCCGACCAGCGCCAGTGCGATATCGACGGTGGAGCCCATGCCCGCGCAGGTGACCACCAGCCCGTCCTCGCTGGCCAGCGCATGGCTGGAATCGTTCAGCCCCATGCGTTCGCGCAGAAGGGCGGAGTTCTCCCAGTGGGTCGTCAGCCGCCCGGACGCGCCGCCCTGGTCGCGGATGTAGCGGGCCGCGGCCTCCGCCAGCAGGTAGACCTTGATGCCGCGGCAAGTGTAGCTGGAAATCACCCGGCCCAGGCTGAGGCCCGGATGGTCCGGGTCGGAATTGCCAAGGAAGAAGGCGAAATCCGCATCCGGCTTGGCCGCAAAGGGTTCGGTATCGAGGCTGAGGCCCGCCCGGCAGCCGACCCGTCCGCCCTGCAGTGAGCGCACCGTCCATTTGAACGGCGGCTGGGCCAGCACCCGGTTGGCGATCCGCAGAACCTCCAGGATCGCCGACATTTCGATCAGGACAAAGCCTTCGGTCACGATGATGTCGATATTCCAGACCCGGGCCGGATCCGCGGCTTTGAGTTTTTCCGGAGTTGCCATGCTGATCCCCCCTCCCCTGGGCAGACGATGTCAGACGATCCGATGCCCGGCCGCGCGCAGCTGGCGGGCCAGTTCGGCAATGTGATCCGGGCCGACTTCACAGCAGCCGCCGACGATGGTGGCGCCCTGCGCGACCCAGCCCATCGCAAATTCCGCGTAAGGAGCGGGCCCCAGATCCTGGCGCTGTTCCAAGGCGTCCACGGTGGGGGCGTCCTGCAGGAAGCCCTCCGAGATCCGGGTGAAGCCGTTGGCATAGGCCCCGAAGGGCTTGCCGAATGCCTTGACGATCTCCAGCCCGCTGCCGATGACCTCGGGCCGGGAGCAATTGAGCAGCACAGCGTCCGGCTGGAATTCCTCGATCAGCGGGGCAAGCGCCGCCAGAGGCTCGCCGGACCGCAGCAGAGTGCCGTCCTCATCCGTGACAGAGGCAGCCAGCCAGACGGGTTTGTCCGTTCCGGCACAGCCCAGCAATGCGCCCTTGGCTTGCTCCAGCGATGAGACGGTCTCGATCAGGAACAGATCCGCCTTCGGCTCCAGCAGCTTGACCAGTTCGGCATAGACGCCTTGGGCTTCCTCAGCCGGCGGGCAGATGTCCGGCCGGTAGGAGGCAATCAGCGGCCCAAGCGCGGCGGCAATACGGCCCGTTCCGTGGGCATCGCGCGCGGCGGCGGCCTGGCTGGCGGCCGTCTCCAGCAGTTCCTCGAAATGATCCTCGATACCCGCACGGCGCAGCCGGTCGCGCAGCACGGCGTAGGTGTTCATGGTGGCAACCGTGGCACCGGCGGCAAAGTAGTCGGCGTGAACGCTGCCCGCCACGTCCGGCTTTTCGATCATCACGGAGGTGGACCACAGAGGCGTTGCCCGGTCGCCGGAGCGTTTGACAATCTCCTGCCCGATCGAGCCATCCAGAAGCGTGATCTCAGCCATACCGAACCGTCCTTATACCGGGTGCCATGCGCCGCCAGGATACAGGAAACGGTCCGGCGGCGCAGGCTGTCTTTCAGTGAGGCTTCAGCCCGGGCAGATCACCGCCCGGGCTCAGGCCGGTTTATCAGGCGCGCAGGCGCTCGTTGGCCGGATCCCACAGCGGTTCGTCTTTCTGAACCACGGCGCGGTATTTCTCACCGTAGATCTCGACCTCCAGCTCGGTGCCCGGCACGGCCAGATCGGTGCGCACCATGCCCAGCGCGATCGACTGGTTCACACGGTAGCCCCAGCCGCCGCTGGTGGTCTCGCCGACAATCTCGTCGCCGTTCCAGATGCAGGACATATAAGGCGCATCCGCATCTCCGGCCTCAACCGTCAGCGTGACAAAGGCCTTCTTGACCCCCTGCTGCTTTTCCCTCTGGATCGCAGCCTTGCCCGGGAAGTCCTGCGGCTTGTCCAGTTTCACGAAACGCTCCAGGCCGCCTTCGAGCAGCGAGTAATCGGTGCTCAGATCGCCTTTCCAGGCGCGATAGCCTTTTTCCAGGCGCAGCGAGTTCAGGGCATACATGCCGAACGGCTTGGCGCCGCCTGCAAGGATGGCCTCGTAGATGGCCGGCATGTCCTCGTTCAGCGCGTGGACTTCCCAGCCCAGTTCGCCGGCAAAGGACACGCGCACCAGGTGCGCGGGCTTGCCTGCCACGGTTGCCGCCTGATGGGTCAGCCAGCCTGCCTGCAGATCCGCATCCGAGATCGCCGCCAGCAGGTCGCGCGACTTGGGCCCGGTCACGATCAGGGTGTCGCGGGTGGTGGTGACGTCCTCGACCGACACGGTTGCGGGCATCGCGTTCACTAGGAGGTCACGGTCGTGCCATTGCGCTGTTGCGGCGGTGATCATCACGAAGTCGTCTTCGCCCAGACGCATGCAGGACATTTCGGTCAGGATGCGGCCGCGGCTGTCCGCGATGTAGACCAGGTTGATCCGGCCGATCTTGGGCAGGCCGCCGGTGACCAGACAGCGCAGTGCTTCGGCTGCGCCCTCCCCCTTGACCAGGAACCGCGAGAAGCCCGGCAGGTCCAGCACGCCAACGCCATCGCGCACGGCTTCGCACTCTTCCTTGATCCGCTGCTCCCACGGGCCCGAACGGCCCCAGGTGTGGGTCGATTCTTCCGAGGTGTCGTCACCCGGCTGCGCAAACCAGTTGGCGCGCTCCCAGCCGTTGTAGACACCCATCTGGCCGCCCAGTTCCTTGACCTTGGCATGCACCGGCGACAGTTTCTTGTCGCGCGCAGCGGGCCATTCGTGATGCGGGAAGTGCATGGCGTATTCGTTGCCGTAAACTTCCATGCCCTTTTTGTTGCAGTAATCCTGGTCGGTATAGTCGGTATAGCGGCGCGGATCGACGGCCCACATATCCCACTCGGTGAACCCATCGACGATCCACTCTGCCAGCACCTTGCCGGCGCCGCCGCCCTGGGCAATGCCGAAGGTGAAGCTGTGCGCTTCAAATGCGTTTTTCACACCCGGCATCGGGCCGATCATCGGCAGGCCGTCCGGCGCGTAGGGGATCGGCCCGTTGATGACGCTGCCAACACCCGAGGTCGCCATCAGCGGCACACGCTCCATGGCGTCGGTCACGATGTCTTCGATGCGGTCCAGATCGTCATTCCACAGCTGGAACGAGAAGTCTTCCGGCATCGGGTCGTCCTCGGTCATCCATTCGCCCTTGCAGTTGGGCTCATAGGGGCCAAGGTTGAAACCGTTCTTTTCCTGGCGCAGGTAGTAGGACACGTCCACGTCACGCAGAAGCGGCAGCTTGCCGCCATGCTCCTTCGACCAGGCTTCGACCTCGGGCACTTCCTCGGTCAGCAGATACTGGTGGCTCATGACCATCGCAGGCACCATGCGGCCGCCGTAGGGTTTGAACATCTCACCCACGCGCTGCGCATAATACCCAGCCGCGTTCACCACATAATCACAGGCAATATCGCCCTTTTCGGTGTGAACGGTCCAAGTGCCGTCCTCGTGCTGGGTCACGCCGGTGGCCGGGGTAAACCGCAGGATTTTCTGCCCCATGTCGCGGGCGCCCTTGGCAAATGCCTGGGTCAGCTGCGCCGGGTCGATGTCACCGTCGGTCGGGTCATACAGGACACCTTCCAGATCGTGGGTTTCCAGGAAGGGATACCGCTCTTTCGCCTGCTCCGGGGTCCACATTTCCATCGGGATGCCCTGGTACAGGCCCATGGACATCGCGCGCTCGAATTCCTGCATCCGCTCTTTGCTATGCGCCAGACGGATCGACCCCGAGACGTGATAGTTCATCGGATAATCGACTTCCTCTGCCAGGCGCGAATACAGCTCGGTCGAATAGCGCTGCATGTTCATGATCGCCCAGGAGGTCGAGAAGGTCGGCACGTTGCCGGCCGCGTGCCAGGTCGAGCCGGCGGTCAGCTCGTTCTTTTCCAAGAGCACACAATCGGTCCAGCCTTTCTTGGCCAGATGATAAAGCGATGAGCAGCCGACGACGCCGCCGCCGATGATGACCACACGGGCCTTGGTTGGAAAATCAGACATGTTCGCTCCCTAGTCTCAGTCCTCTTGCGGCACGCCGTCCGCGATTTCGTAGTAGTCGCCCTTGGAGGCGGTAAAGATGTGTTTTTCGACGCGGAGGCCGGTGTTCCCGTCGACAGCGCCCAAAGCAAAACTCGTGGTGTCCTCGCCCTTGCCCTTCCAGAACAGGAAGGAGCCGCAGCGCGGGCAGCTGCCACGGCGGGCCTGCGGCGTTGCCTCGAACCAGCTCACCGGGCCGGTGACAGCAAGGTCCTCATCGCGCACCTGAGCCGAGGCCCAGATACCGCCCGATTGCTTACGGCACTGGCTGCAGTGGCACATCGAGGCCCCCTGCGGCTGTGCCGCGGTTTCAAAGCGGACATCGCCGCAAAGGCAGGATCCCTTGATCATCGTTCCCTCCTAGTAAACCGGCGGCGCGATCACCCAGACGGCCACGGCAGGCTCGTCGTAGGGGTTCGACCACTGATACGGCTCATGCTTGATCCGGAAACTGTCGCCGGGACCAACGGTAAAGCTGCGGCCGCCGATCAGCAGGTCCAGCTTGCCCGAGATCATGTAGCCGACCTCCTGCGTCGGCCGGTTGGCCGGCGTCTGCATCCGCGAATTGGGCTGGAAGGTGGAATGCACCATCTCGAAGTCGTCAGTCAGGTCGGGGGACAGAAGTTCTTCGATCAGCCCTTCCTCGCCGGAGCCCATCGGGCGGCGGGAGCCAGCGCGCACGATATACCCATGTTCGTCCGCCGGGGCGCCGGAATGGGCAAACAGCATCGACATCGGCACCCCCAGCGCCTCTGCAATCTGGCGCAGGTCGGAGATCGAGGGCTCGGACATGTCCCGTTCAACCTGGCTCAGCCAGCCGACCGAGCGGTTCAGCATCGCGGCGATATCCGACAGCGTCAGCCCGCGCGCCTTGCGCAGGGCCCGGATGTCAGCCCCGAGTGTCGCTGCTGCCAGGGTCTGATCGTTCACAGCCTCTCTCCCCGCTCGTGAAAAATTCCTCTCGTTTTTCACGATGCCCCGAGTTCGTGAAATTTCCAAGCTTTTTTTCACGAGACGGGCGGGTACCATGAAAAAACCCAGCGCCTTCAGGCGCCGGGCGGCTTCTTTCTGGTTAAAAATACCCTGGGGTGAGGCCGCAAGGCCGAGGGGCAAAGCCCCTTGTTTCACGAATCAGCTGCGGCCGAATACCTGACGCAGGATTGCGGCCAGCTGGTCAGCATCTTCCTCAGTGAAAGCATCCGGCTGGTCGCTGTCGATGTCAAAAACCCCGATCAGCTCCCCATTGCCGTTCCAGACAGGCAGCACCAGCTCCGAGCGCGTAGACGACGCACAGGCGATATGGCCGGGAAAGGCATCCACATCCGCGACCAGCTGCACCTCTCCGCTGCGCGCTGCCGCACCGCAAACACCGCGGGAGAACGGGATCTGCAGGCAGCCATGGCCGCCCTGATAGGGGCCGATCTTCAGCAGCTCCGGCGCAACGGCGCGGTAAAAGCCGGTCCAGTCGAACCGGTCGTCGGCGTGATGCACCTCGCAGGCGACAGTGGCCATCAGCGCCACCTCATCCGTCTCGCCTTCGGTCAGTGCCGCGATGGTCTTGGCAAGGGTTTCGTAATCGGCCCGCATGGGCAGCCCTCCTTCAACGTAACAGAGGGGGCTGTCTGCCCCCTCTTGACCTGACGGTCAATTCACCCCCGAGAGTATTTTGCAAAGGTGAAGATCACACCCTCTCGATTGCGATCGCGGTGCCTTCGCCGCCGCCGATGCAGATGGCGGCGACGCCGCGCTTGAGGCCGCGCTTTTCCAATGCGTTCAGCAGGGTCACCATGATCCGCGCGCCGGAGGCGCCGATCGGGTGGCCCAGCGCACAGGCGCCGCCGTTCACATTCACCTTTTCGCGCGGCAGGCCCATTTCGTGCATGAAGGCCATCGGCACCACGGCAAAGGCCTCGTTCACCTCCCACAGATCGACGTCTTCGACGGTCCAGCCGATGGATTTCAGCAGTTTCCGCGCGGCCGGAACCGGTGCGGTGGTGAACCAGCCGGGCGCCTGGGCGTGGCTGGCGTGACCCAGAATGCGGGCGCGAATGGTCAGGCCCCGCGCCTCGGCAGCCTCGGCGGAGGCCATAACCAGCGCCGCGGCTCCATCCGAAATGGAGGAGGCATTGGCGGCGGTCACGGTACCGTCCTTGCGGAACGCCGGTTTCAGCGTGGGGATCTTTTCCGGACGCGCAGATTTCGGCTGCTCATCCGCATCCGTCACCACTTCGCCCTTGCGGGTTTTCACGGTCACGGGGGCGATTTCCCCGTCAAAGGCACCGCTGTCCTGCGCTTCCAGCGCGTTGGACAAGGACTTCAGGGCATATTCGTCCTGAGCTTCGCGGGTGAACTGGTATTTTTCAGCGCAGTCCTCGGCAAAGGTGCCCATGAGGCGGCCCTTGTCATAGGCGTCTTCCAGCCCGTCGAGGAACATGTGGTCGATGACTTGGCCATGACCGATGCGGGCGCCGCCGCGCATTTTCGGCAGGATGTAGGGAGCATTGGTCATGCTTTCCATACCGCCGGCAATCATCGTGTCCGCGTGGCCCAGCGCGATCTGATCAAACGCGATCATCGCCGCCTTCATGCCGGAACCGCACATCTTGTTGAGTGTGGTGGCCGGGACGTCTTCGCCCAGGCCCGCCGCAAACCCGGCCTGGCGCGCAGGCGCCTGGCCCTGGCCCGCGGGCAGCACACACCCCATCAGAACCTCATCGACAGTGGCAGCGCCGGCCCCATCGAGGGCCGCCCGGATGGCCGCGCCGCCCAGCTCCGAAGCCGTCACCCCGTCGTACATTCCCTGGAACCCGCCCATCGGCGTCCGGGCTGCTCCGGCGATAACAACATCTTTCATGCAATTTTCCTCCAATCGTCAAAATTATACCTACAGAAAAGTAAGCTTTGCGGTCTAGAGTGCAGCCAAATGACGTTACATCCCGGGGGAAGAAATGAGCCTGACGACCACCATGACGGACGATGCGCAGATCGTCAAAGTCAATGCCGAGCGTATTGACGCCGCCATGGCCATCCAATTCAAAGAGGACATGCGGACGGAGACCGAAAGCGGTCCGGAGCGTGTGATCCTGGATCTGTCCGAGGTCCAGTTCATCGATTCCAGCGGGCTTGGCGCGATTGTCGCTGCGATGAAGCAGCTGGGCGGCAGCCGCAGGCTGGATCTCGCCGGGCTGACCCCGATGGTGGAGAAGGTTTTCCGGCTGACCCGGATGGATACGGTCTTTGACCTTTACGGTTCGCTTAGCGAAGCAACCGCGCCTGCTGACGCTAATTCCTGATGACGAACGCGCTGGCGGCGCAAAGCGAGAAATTGATGGTAAAAACCTTTGCCTGCTCGTTCACGGCCACAAATCTGGATGCCCGCAGGGGGATCCAGTCCGTGGTCAGCAAATTGCGGTCCCTGGGGGTCCCGGGTGCCCGCGTGGACGAGGTGCAAATTGCCCTGACCGAAGCCGTGAACAACGTCGTCGAACACGCCTATGAGGAAAGCGCCCCGGGCGACGTCCGGATCAGGGGCGAGCTGTCCCCCGAGCGTTTGTGGATCAGCATTCAGGACGCCGGCAGCCCGTTTCCAAAGGGCGAGCTGCCTGAAGGCAAACCCGCCGACATCAGCGTGCCCACCGACAGCCTGCCCGAAGGCGGCTTTGGCTGGTTCCTGATCCGGGAACTGGCAAGCCAGGTCCAGTATGAGCGTTCGGAGGGAAACAACAACCTTTCGCTCTGCTTTGAAATCCAGGTCATTAGCCCCTCTCCCGATGCCTGAGCCAAAAACTGCCCCGGCCCGCGGGCAGCCCGCCGGTTAGCTGCATTTTTAATGCTTCGCCACACCGGCGCCGCATTCCCGGCACACCGCAGCCCAATAGATATGCGAAACCTTACCTGTAGCTGAAACGAGCTTCCCCTGGTGCCGTGTATCCTAGCCCCCACCAGTGCGCGGCACCGGGGACACCTCGTTTTGACTGTCCTCCCGCTTTTTCGTTCCGTTACGTTCCGTCCTGCCCAACTGGCCGAGGAATTTAATTGCCTTCCCGCAGCGCCTGCCTAGGCTTTGTCCGGTGACAGCAAGGAGCCGGACCATGCGCGACTTTCATCTTCCCGGGCGGTCAGCCGTTTTCGCCGGCAACGGCCTGTGCGCCACCTCCCACCCGCTGGCGGCCAGCGTGGCGGTGGATATGCTCAAGCGCGGCGGCAACGCGATGGACGCGGCCCTGGCCGGCGCTGTGCTGCTGGGAATTTGCGAGCCGCAGATGACCGGGATCGGCGGCGACTGCTTTGTGCTGTATTCGCGGCCGGGCACCGGGGTTCAGGCGCTGAACGGATCCGGCTGCGCCCCAGCGGCGGTCAGCGCGGCCGCCTTGCGGGCGCAGGGGCTGGGCGCAGTGCCGCTGGGAAGCCCCGAGGCCGTTACAACACCTTGCGCAATAGATGCCTTTTGCCGCCTTGCGGAAAGCGAAGGCCGTCTCGGGCTCGACACGCTGCTTCAGCCCGCCATCAACTATGCCGAGGAGGGCGTGCCAGTTGCACCGCGCACGGCTTTTGATTGGAAAAACGGCGCCGGCACACTGCAGGGCGCAGCCCGGCGCCATTACCTGCGGGACGGCCAGCCTCTGCGCAGCGGCGAGGTGTTCCGGGCACCCGGTCAAGCCGAAGTCCTGCGCCGCATCGCCAGGCACGGTCGGGATGCGTTTTATACCGGCGAAGTGGCCGAGGACATGGCGCAGGCCCTGGCGGCCCTGGGCGGCGTTCACACGCTGGAGGATTTTGCCGGCGCAAAGAGTTTTGCAACGCAGCCGGTGACAGGCCAGTACAAGGAGCGCGAACTGGCCGAGCACCCGCCGAACGGCCAGGGCGCCACGGCCATCTTGCTGCTGAATATCCTCAAGAACTTCGACTTGGCCGGAATGGACCCGCTCGGTGCCGAACGCGCGCATATCGAGGCCGAGGCCGCCAAGCTGGCCTATGATGCGCGCAACAGATTTCTCGCCGACCCGGACCACACCACGCGGCTGGCGCATATGCTGGCCCCGGAAACCGCGGCCAGCTTCGCGGCGCTGATCGATCCGAAACGCGCCATGCCAGCCGCGGCGCCGCTCACCGAAGCGGTGCACAAGGATACGGTCTATATCACCGTCGTGGATAAGGACCGGATGGCGGTTTCGCTGATCTACTCGATCTTCCACGGCTTCGGATCCGGCATCGCGTCGGAGAAGTTCGGCATCCTGCTGCAGAACCGCGGCGCAGGTTTTACCCTGGAGGAAGGCCACCCGAATGAACTTGGACCCGGCAAGCGGCCGATGCACACGATCATTCCCGCCATGCTGCAGCAGGATGGAGAGGTGATCATGCCCTTCGGCGTGATGGGCGGCGGCTTCCAGCCTGCGGGCCACGCCCGGCTTGTCTCGAACCTGCTGGACTTCGGCATGGACCTGCAATCCGCCATCGACGCCCCGCGCTGCTTTGCCGATGGCGGCGTGCTGAAGGTCGAGCGCGGATATGCGGCGCCGGTTCTTCAGGCCCTTGCGGATATGGGGCATAAGATAGAGGTGCCGGACACGCCGCTGGGCGGGGCGCAGGCGATCCAGATCCATGCCTCAGGGGTTCTGGAGGGTGCCAGCGATCCCCGCAAGGATGGCTGTGCGCTGGGGTACTGATGGGCAAATCCGCTACTGGTCCGGTCAGCGCGCGGACAGCTGCAGCGCTCAGTTCAGCTGGTAGTGCAGCGCATAGGCGCCGCCATCGAAATTGCCGAACATTTCCGGCACGTCCGGGTGGCCGACCGGTTCCCCGGAATAATCCGCGACCAGGTTCTGCTCCGAGACATACGCCACGTAGTAGCTTTGATCGTTCTCCGCCAGCAGGTGGTAGAAGGGCTGGTCCTTTACCGGACGGCTGTCTTCAGGGATCGCCTCGTACCATTCCTCGGTGTTGGAGAATTCCGGATCGACGTCGAAAACCACCCCGCGGAAGGGGTGCTTCCGGTGGCGGACGACCTGCCCAAGATTGTATTTTGCTCGTGTTCTCAACATGGTCATGTTAGCCCCCGTTCCTTGTAAATAGCGCGCCCGCGCAGCAATTGTCCAACTCTTGACGCAAATTTTCGGGGAAACAGATTGTGAACCTCGCTTTGACAGTGCTCGAAATCACCGCTCCGGTGTTCCTTCTGGCCTCTGCCGGGTTCATCTGGGTGAAGCTTGGATTTGAGTTCCGGACCCAGTTTGTCACCCGGCTGGCAATGACGCTGGCGGTGCCCTGCCTGATCTTCACAGCGCTGATGAACACCAGCCTGGACAAGGCTGCGCTGGGAACATTTGTACTTGCCGCGCTGGCGGGCCACGCGGTGATGGCGGTGGCGGGCGAGGCCCTCTGCCGCATCAGCGGGCTGGAGCGGCGGACCTACCTGGCGCCTTTCATCTTCGGCAACACCGGCAACCTGGGCATCCCGCTGGCGATGTTTGCCTTTGGCGAGGCCGGGCTGGGATATGCCGTCGTCATGCTCGCCGTTTCAGCGATCCTGTCCTTTACGTACGGCATCTACCTGGTGGCCGGGCACAGCGCCGGCAGCAAGGTAATCCGGGAACCTATGGTCTGGGCAACGCTGCTGGGCGGGCTGTTCCTGTGGCAGGACTGGGAAACCCCGCGCTTTCTGACCAACGCGCTGGAGCTGACCGGGCAGATGGCAGTGCCGCTGATGCTGATTACGCTGGGCACCGCCGTGGCCCGGCTGACACCCGGTGAAACCGGGAAGGCGGTTGCGCTGTCGCTATTAAAGTTCCTGGTCAGTGCCGCCGCGGGCTGGGGTCTCGCGGTGGCTTTTGGGCTGGATCCAACAGCCTCGGGTGTGCTGATCCTGCAGCTGGCCACCCCCGTCGCCGTGACAGCCTATCTTCTGGCTGAGAAATTCGAGGCCGATTCCAGCGCCGTGGCCGGGCTGGTGGTGGTCTCGACCCTGATGTCCGCGCTGCTGTTGCCGCTGCTGCTGAGCCAGCTTCTGGAAATTTGATTTTCACACCCGCCGCAATCCGCTAGACTTGCCGAAAACAAACCCAATACAAAAATGGGCTGAGGCAATGAGCAGATTCCTGAGCGCCCTTGTTCTCCTCTTGGCGGTTGCGTCATGCGGAGGCGGGCACAAAGCGCCGCCGCGCAACCTGGATAATGCATGCAGCATCATCCAGCAGCGTCCTGAATACCTGAAGGCGTTCCGCGCCACCCAGCGCCGCTGGGGCGTGCCGGTGCATGTGCAGATGGCAACCATCTATCACGAAAGCCGGTTCCGCGGCGACGCCCGCACGCCGCACCAGTTCCTGCTGGGTGTGATCCCGGTCGGGCGGCAATCCAGCGCCTATGGCTACAGCCAGGCCCTGGACGGCACCTGGGATGATTACCGCCGCGATACCGGGCGGCGCCGGGCCAAACGCAACCGCATCGGTGATGCCGCCGATTTCATGGGCTGGTACATGCGCAAGAGCTACGAGAAAAACGGCATTCCGCTTTATGACGCGCGCAACCAGTACCTGGCCTACCACGAAGGCCATTACGGCTTTGCCCGCGGCAGCTACCGCTCCAAGTCCTGGCTGATGCGCGTCGCTGGACAGGTCGAATCCCGCGCCCAGACCTATCAGGCGCAACTCGCGACCTGCCGCAAATTCCGTTGACGCACAGCAGGCGGGTTCTCCCGCCCGCTTCGGAGGCTTTCCGGCGAAAGCCGCCCCCTCAGCCGTTGGGACGGGCAGCGCGCTGAAGCGCGCTGCGGTTTCGCGTCATTTGCTCCGTAACGGTTGTTAGCACACGATTGCGCGCCGGGCGCCAGCCCGGCGCCGGGCCCAAGGCCGCCAGGCGGTTCCGGCAAAGCCGGAGCAGCCGCGGGCGCGGGAGCCCCAGTTTCTTATTGCCTCAGCGGGATCTGCCGCTGGTGGTGAACAGGCTGGAGGACAGCGGTTTGCCGGTTTCCATCGCCCCCAGGATGACGGTCGTCTGGCCGCCCGCGCTGTCATGGATCACCCATTTGCGCAGCTCCACCGGATTGCCGGTGAACATCATCTCGATACTGCCGTAATCCGGATTCTCCGGATCCTGCGCCCGCACGATGGTCGACGTTCCGTCAAAGCTGTGTCCCACAACCATATTGGCACGGCCCAGATCCACCCGGCGGTCGAGGATGATCGACAGCGGTGTCCGTTTCAGCGGATAGGTCTCCGGCGGCTGATTGGACTTGGGGTCGTGGATCACCACTGCCCCGCCGCCGGCCACCACCGTGCCGCCGCCCTTGCCGTCATACTCGAACCGCATCCGCCCCGGCCGGTGCATATACAGCTTTCCGGTCGACAGGCTGCCGTCGTCGTTGATCTGGGTGAAGGGCGAAGACGCCGTCGTGATCCCGTTCAGATAACCCGAGATCTCGTTCAGGCTCAGTTTCTCTGCCGCCCAGGAGGCAGGCGCGGCGAGGGTCAGCGCAATGGCAAGTGCAATCCGTTTCATGAGACCAACATAGGTGCGCCACTGCAGATGTGAAGATGCCGGACCCGCGGGGGATCCGGCATCGGCAGATTTTTGTCAGCTCACTGTTCGGGAACCAGAATTTCCCGTTTGCCGACGTGGTTGGCGGCTGAGACGACGCCCTCTTCCTCCATCTGCTCCACCAAACGCGCGGCCTTGTTGTAGCCGATCGCCAGCTTGCGCTGGATGTAGGAGGTCGAACACTTGCGGTCCTTGATCACGATGGCAACTGCCGTGTCATAGAGCGCGTCCTCGGTGTCGGTATTGCCGCCAGTGTTCAGCCCCAGCACCGCGTCGATATTGTCGGCTTTGTCCTCATCCGGACCATCCAGCACGCTGCCAACATAATCCGGCGGGCCGAACTGCTTGAGGTGGTTGACCACCTCCTCGACCTCTTCATCGGAACAGAACGGGCCGTGGCAACGGGTAATCTTGGCGCCGCCCGCCATGTACAGCATGTCGCCCATGCCCAGGAGCTGCTCGGCGCCCATTTCGCCCAGGATCGTCCGGCTGTCGACCTTGGAGGTCACCTGGAAGGAAATCCGGGTCGGGAAGTTTGCCTTGATGGTGCCGGTGATCACATCGACCGAGGGGCGCTGGGTCGCCATGATCAGGTGAATGCCGGAGGCCCGGGCCATCTGCGCCAGGCGCTGGATGCAGGCTTCGATCTCCTTGCCCGCAACCATCATAAGGTCGGCCATCTCGTCGACGATAACGACGATATAGGGCAGCGCCTTGGGTTCGAACTCTTCGGTCTCGAACACCGGCTCGCCCGTGTCATCGTCAAATCCGGTCTGCACCGTGCGCGAGAACATCTCGCCCTTGGCCAGCGCTTCCTTCACCCGGCCGTTGTAGCCCGCGATGTTGCGCACGCCCATCTTGGACATCTTGCGGTAGCGGTCTTCCATCTCGCCCACCACCCATTTCAGGGCGACAACGGCCTTTTTCGGGTCGGTCACAACGGGCGACAGCAGATGCGGGATGCCGTCATAGACGGACAGTTCCAGCATCTTGGGGTCGATCATGATCAGGCGGCATTCATCCGGCGTCAGCTTGTAGAGCAGCGACAGGATCATGGTGTTGATCGCCACCGACTTACCGGAGCCGGTGGTGCCCGCGATCAGCAGGTGGGGCATCTTGGCAAGGTTCGCGACCATGGCGTCGCCGCCGATGTCTTTGCCCAGTGCCAGCGGCAGCGCGTGGTTGCCGTCGCCGAAGTCGCGGGACGACAGAATTTCGCGCAACACGACCTTTTCGCGCTTCTCGTTCGGCAGTTCGATGCCGATTACGGTGCGGCCCGGAACGGTCGAGACCCGCGCGGACAGCGCAGACATGGACCGCGCAATGTCATCCGCCAGGCCGATCACGCGCGAGGCCTTGAGGCCCGGGGCCGGCTCCAGCTCATACATGGTCACCACGGGGCCAGGACGGACCGAGACGATCTCACCCTTCACGCCGTAGTCGTCCAGTACCGTTTCCAGCATCCGGGCGTTTTCTTCCAGCGCCTCATCGCTGAGGTGGTGCCGCTCGATGCTTGTCGGGTTGGTCAGCAGGTTGAGCGGCGGCAGCTCGAAATCGCTGCTGCTGTCGTCGAAGGCCAGATTGGGCTGGGCTTCTGCCTTGGCGCGTGTGGAGGGCTGCACAGCCTTGCGCACCGGCTTTTCGACAACAGCCTTGCGCGGCTCCGCCACCGGCAGGTCAACCGTCAGGCGCGGTCCCGCCGTCTTGGGCTTTTCCGGAGCAGGTGCGGGCGGCGCAACCGGCGCGGCCTGATCCGGAAGTGCTTCGAAGGGCACATGGTCCGGTGTCAGCATCTCATAACCGGGCGCGGAATCTGCAGTGTCAGCATCCTCGTGCCGGTCTGCAACCGGTGCTGCGGGGATCGCTGCCTCGTCTGCAGGTGCCTGCCAGACCAGCGGCGGCTCTTCCTGCAGCGGCGGCACAGGGGCCTGCGCTGCGGTCAGCGGCGGCTCGGGCGGCAGCCCGCCCTGGGACGCTGCCGGGTTGAAGATCAGCGGCGCGGGGCGCTGGCCGCGGCCCTTGGTCAACGGCAGATTCGGGTCCTGCTCCGGCGGTACCTCGGCAGCGCGGCGGATCCGGACGGCATTGGCGATTTTCTGGGAAATCCGGTCCTCGCCAGCCTCTCCATCCGCCAAATTTTCAATTCCATCCGCATCCTGCATCTCGGGCGCATAGGCATTTTCGGCCTCAGGCGCAGGCGCCGCGCGGCGGATCAGCCCCGGAACGCGGGACAGCAGACCCGCCTTGGCAGGAGCCGCCGGCTCTTCCGTCGCGGTTTCTGCCATGTAGGCGCCATAGGTATCTTCGGGGTAGTCCTCGAACATCTCGGGGTCTTGCTCGGCGCTGGCATAGGCAGCGGCATCCTCATCGGCGGCATGCGCGCGCTCTGCCCGCTCCTTTCGGTAAGTCATCGCGGCCTGCAGCCCGCTGGAGGCACCGCGGCCCAGCAGGGCGGCAACTGCGCCATAGCCCAGGATCAGCCCGACCATCACCTTGTGCAGGCCTTTCTTCACCTCGGGCCAGGTAAAACCCAGCACCACGCAGCCAAGTGCCAGCATGCCTGCCGCGCTAAGCAGCGACATGATCTTGACCATGAAATGCAGGCTGACCGGCAGCAGCGCCAAGAGCGCGCCCAGGAAGGTGTAGCCCACCATGCCGCCCAGGCCGAAGTCGTAATTCTGCTGCCAGGTGGAGCTGGCATTCAGGGTTTCCATGTGCAACGCGACCACCAGCAGCCACGGCACCGACAGGAGCATCGGCCAGACCACCCGGTCCTCGCCCCGGTGCAGCACAAAGCGCAGGCCCCAGGCCGACAGGAACAGCGGCAGTGCCCAGCTGGCCTTGCCGAACAGGGTGATCAGGATGAAGGAGACAGAGGCGCCCGGACGGCCCAGCCAGTTCTGCACCGGCGCGTCGGTTGAAACGGTCCAATTCGGATCTTCGGGCGTGTAGGAGCCGAGCATGGCGGCAACCATCACCCCCAAAAGGACCAGGGCAACCCCGATCAGCTCCTTACCGCGCTTTTCAATGGCCGCCTGCATGTTGCTGTCGAGCAGCGGATCGCGGCTGCGGGTTTGAAATGCCATGCCTACCTCAGTTCCGTTTCATTTGCCCGTGCCCTGCTGTTCGCCGCAGGGTCACGGGCCTGTCCGTTTTTGGTTTTGGCTGCGCGGCCCCCAGCCAAGGGCCGCTCAGCAGAATTCAGTAAAGGCAGCCGCGCAGCGTGCTCAGCGCCGTGCGGGTGTCTTCGGCGGGGGCGACCAGCGCCACCCTGATGTAGCTCTCGCCCGGGTTCTGCCCAGGTTTGCCTTGCGCAAGATAGGCGCCGGGCAGCACCCGCACGCCGGTTTCCTTCCACAGCTTCAGCGCGGCCTGCTCGCCATTGTCCACCGGAAGCCACAGGAAGAAGCCCGCTTCGGGCGCCATGTAGCCGTTGAGGCCGTCAAAGACCTCGTCTGCGATTTTGTACTTTTCCTGATACAGCGCACGGTTCTCCGCCACATGCACCTCATCCGCCCAGACTCGGGCGGCGGCGGCCTGCAAGGGTTCCGGCAGCGGTGCGCCGGAATAGGCGCGCAGCTGCTTGACCCGCTTAATGGTTTCCGGCCCGCCCGCAATCAGGCCAGAGCGCAGGCCCGGCAGGTTCGACCGCTTGGACAGCGAGTTGAACAGCACCACGCGCTCAGGATCGGCCCCCAGCTCCTGTGCCACGGTCAGCGCACCCACGGGCGCCTCATCGCGGTAGATCTCGGAATAGCATTCATCCGCGAAGATGCGGAAATCGTATTTCTCAGCCAGCTGGATCAGCCGGGTCCAGTACGCGCGAGAAGCCACCGCGCCCTGCGGGTTGGCGGGCGAACAGATATAGGCCACGGCGGTGCGGCTCAGAACTTCTTCGGGCAGGTTTTCGTAATCCGGCAAATGGCCGGTGGCGGCGGTTGCAGGCACGAAAACAGGCTCTGCACCGACGGAAATCGTCGCCACCATGTAGACCTGGTAGAAGGGGTTCGGGATCAGAACCACGGGTTTCTGACCGTTCTTCTGCTCCGGGCAGAGCGCCATCGCGGCGTTGTACAGCCCCTCACGGGTGCCGTTCAGCGCCATGATCTGCGTCTCAGGGTTTGCGGTCACGCCATAGCGGCGGCTGATCCAGTCCGAAATGGCGTCGCGCAGCTCCGGCGTGCCATCGTTGTTCGGATACTGGTTAAACCCGGCGGCGTTTTCGGCGATGACATCGGTGACCCAGGCCGGAAACGCATGTTTCGGTTCGCCAATGGTCATATGCACCACATCCCCGCCGGGGGTGTGATGGTCCAACAGCGCCCTCAGGCGCGGAAACGCATAGGCTGGCAGGTTCGAAAACCGCTCAGGAAAATCCATGTCTTATGCCTCAGTCACGGGATCATTGGCGCCCCGTTTGCGCCTCAGGTTACAGATGGCGGGCGGATGCGTCCACCCGGTGAGTGGCCCGCTGGGCCGAATGTGGCTTTCAGGCCAAGGCAGCCTCGATCGCGGCACCAGTGCGCAGCAAGGCTTCCTCGCAGTCCGGCTGCCCCAGCATCTGCAGCCCGCAGCTGGGCGTGCCGGTGGGCAGTGACAGCGCGCAAAGGCCCATCAGATTGCCGACCCGCGTGTTGCGCAGTGCCAGCAGATTGGACTGCACGTAGAAGTCATGATCGCTTTGCAGCCGCTCCAGGTTCGGCGGCAGGTTCGGCGAGGCCGGGGTGAGCACCGCATCAAAGCCTGCCACGGCCTGATCCCAGGCCATCCGGCACTGTTCCAGCTTGGCCCAGGCCGCGACGTAATCCGGGCCGCTGAACTGCGCGCCTGTGCGGAACCGTTCCAGGATTTCAGCATACATCAGCTGCGGAGAGGCCTCGATCACATCTTTCCACAACCCATAGGCTTCGGTGGTGTAGAGAATCGGGCTAAGGCCCATGGCCTCTTCCAGCTCCGGCACCTCCAGCGGCACAATCTCTGCCCCGGCGTTTTTCAACCTCTCCAGCGTCTCCCGGTAGGCCGCCGCAATCTTCGGGTCCAGATCATCGTGCACGACATTTTGCAGATCGGCAAACCGGCGGCCTCTGAGAGTGGCGGGATTGCGCAGATCGGGGCCTGAGGTTCCCTCCAGCACCCCCAGCAGCAGTCCCGCATCCTCCACCGAGCGGGCCAGCGGGCCGATGGTGTCGAACTTCAGGCACAGCGGCACCACGCCTTCCAGGGTGATCCTGCCCGATGTGGTCTTGAGCCCCACCAGGTCGTTCCAGGCAGAGGGAATTCGGACCGAACCGCCCGTGTCAGAGCCGATTCCAGCCGCCGCCAAGCCAAAAGCCACGGATGCAGCGGCGCCGGAGGAAGACCCGCCCGGCGCTGCGCCCTGGTCATTCACGCAGGGCGGCGTTTCCTTGACCGGGTTGAAGCCCAGGCCGGAAAACGCCAGCTCGCTCATATGGGTCTTGCCCAGGCAGACCGTGCCCATCAGGGTCGCATTGCGCAACACAGCAGCGTCCTGATCCGGCACCCGCCCCTTGAGCAGGTCAGAGCCGGATTCTGTCGCGGTGCCGGCGCTGTCGAACAGATCCTTCCAGCTGACCGGCACCCCGTCCAGCAATGACCTGCGCAGGCCCAGATCGGCACGCTGCTCAGCCGCTTCCGCCTCCGCCAGGGCACGGTCATGCGTCACCTGCGTGTAGATCCGCTCTTTCAGGGGATGCGCGTCGATGGCGTCCAGATAGCAGCGGGTCAGCGCCACTGGGCCGATTTCACCCGCTTCAATCCCGCGTCCCAGATCGGCGGCCGTCATCGTCAGCCAGTCTTGCATCAGCATCTCTCCCATTGGCAGTTGCCGGTGACGGTAGCGGCAGCAGGACGCAGGCACAATCCCGCGCTTCCTGCATGGACAATCCCGCCAGCAGGCGCATATTGCGGGGCATGAAAAACGCGTCTGATATCCTGATCGTGGGCGGCGGGCTGAATGGCCCGGCGCTGGCCCTGGCCCTGGCACAAACCGGCCACAGCGTCACCGTGGTCGACTCGCTGACCCCGGACAAGCTGGCGGATGAGGGGTTCGACGGCCGCGGTTATGCGCTGGCGCTCGCCTCGCAGCGGCTGCTGCAGCAGACCGGCGTCTGGCAGCATGTCGGGGACAATGCCCAGCCGATGCTGGAGATCAAGGTGACGGACGGGCACGCCGGCCACGGCCCCTCGCCGTTCTTCATCCATTTCGACCATGCCGAGCTGGAAGAAGGCCCGATGGGCTATATGGTCGAGGACCGTTTCCTGCGCCGCGCCTTCCTGCAAGCGATGGAAGACGCGCCGGGCATTACCCTGGTGTCAGGCCGCACCGTGACCGCACAGGCCCCGGACCAGACCGGCGTGACCGTCACCCTGGACGACGGCGGAGAGCTGCGCGGCCAGGTCCTGGTCGGCTCCGACGGGCGCCGCAGCGGCACCGCCCAGCGGGCGGGCATCAAGAGGACTGGCTGGGATTACGGCCAGACTGCGCTGGTCTGCGCCATTGATCACGAGAAGCCGCATCACGGCATCGCGCATCAGTTCTTCATGCCGCCAGGCCCGCTGGCGATCCTGCCGCTGCCGGGCAACCGGTCCTCGATCGTGTGGAGCGAGCGGACGGAAACCGCCAAGGCCATCCACGCGCTGGAGGATGCAGAGTATATCCAGGCCCTGCGCCCGCGGTTTGGCGATTTCCTGGGGGAAATTTCCCTGGCCGGCAAGCGCTTTACCTATCCGCTGAACCTCACTATCGCCAACAGCTTCATTGGCGACCGCATGGCGCTGGTCGGTGATGCTGCGCATGGGATGCACCCCATCGCCGGCCAAGGTTTGAACGCGGGCCTGCGCGATGTTGGAGCATTGGCCGAGGTGATCACCGAGGCCACCCGCCGGGGTGAAGATATCGGCTCGCCGCTGGTGATGGAACGCTACCAGCAATGGCGCCGGTTTGACACGGCCTCGCTGGTGGCGGCCACGGATGTGTTCAACCGGCTGTTCTCAAACGACAATCCGCTGCTGCGGCTGGGCCGGGACATCGGCATGGGGCTGGCCGGTGCGATTCCGGGGCTGCGCCGCAATTTCGTGCGCGAGGCAGCAGGGCTGACCGGCGACCTGCCCCGGCTGCTGAAAGGCCAGGCGATTTAGGCGGCGGCCCGCACGGGGCACTGGCGGGAGGACTCCCGCCTGTTCCGGAACATCCCAAGGATGTCCCGGCACAGTTGGGCGCGGCACCGCGCTGGCGCGCGGTGCTGCAGCGCAGGCAGCCTCCGGCGTGTAAGCGGTTTACTGCAGCTGCCAGCCATTGCGTGAAACATCTCCCCAAGTCCGGGAGGCCGCAAGGGCAGAACTACCGTGCCGCGCCTCAGCGCGGCGCCGGGCCCAAGCCCTGCAAGGGGTGCCGGCCCGCCGGCGCACCTGAGGGCGCGGGAGAGCTCCGTACTTTCCCGGAAAGGCAACGGGGTCGAATCTGGCTTAGTCCAGCTCGCGCGCCTCATCCACCAGCATCACCGGAATGCCGTTGCGGATCGGGAAGGCAAGATTGGCCGCGCGCGAGACCAGTTCCTGCGCCTGGGCATCGTATTCCAGCACCGTCTGCGTCAGCGGGCAGACCAGCGCTTCCAGCATCCGCCGGTCAAAGGCAGGCGCCTGTGGTTCGGTCATTGCAGGGTTTCCTCCTGAGAGCCGCCGCGCAGGGCGAATTCAATCAAAGTGACGAGCGTCTCCCGCCTTGTCGCAAGGCAGGGCGCCTCGAGCAAGGCCTGTTTGTCTTCGGGATCAAACTCCAGAAGCATCGCCAGCGAATTGATCAGCAGCTCATCGTCGGCCTCTTTCAGGGCCTCCCAGTCCGTCGACAGGCTGCGCGCCGTAAAAAACCGCTCCAGCAGGTTCAGGAAAGCGGGCCGGTCCAGCGTCTCATCCGCCTCGGACCGTCCCAGGTCCCGCTCAAAGCCCGCCCAGCTGACATCGCAGCGCCGGTAGGGCGTAAAGCCGTTGGCTTCTCGGGTGACTCGGAAGCGGGACACGCCTGAAAGCGTGATCAGATACCGCCCGTCTTCGGTTTCAGAGAACTGGGTGACCCGCCCGGCGCAGCCGATGGAATGCAGGTCTTCGCCCTGCCCGTTCTGGCCCGGGCAGGGCTGAACCATGCCGATCAGCCGCTGCCGCGTTTTCAGCGTGTCTTCCAGCATCTGCAGGTACCGCGGCTCGAAGATATGCAGCGGCAGCCGCGAGCGGGGCAGCAAGAGCGCCCCGGGCAGGGGAAACACGGCAATCGTGTCCGGCAGATCGGCAGGCTGGATCATAGGACAGAGTGTAGTGCTGACCCGATCTTAGGCAAATATCATCGAGCTCAGTTTGCGCCGCCCGTTCAGAACCACCGGATCGTTGGGCTTGAGCGCATCGAAGATGGTGAAGAGCTGCGTTTTCGCGGCACCATCATTCCACTCCCGGTCGCGGCGGAACAGCTCCAGCAGTTCAGCGACGGCAGCCTCGGTATCGCCCGACGCATGCAGGGCCTGCGCCAGGTCGAAGCGGGCCTGGTGATCACCGGGATTGGCATCCACCGCAGCCCGCAGCTCCGCCACCGGACCGGCATTTTGCGCCTGGCGGGCAAGCTCGATCTGCGCAAAGGCCGCTTCGATTTCCGCGGCTTCAGCAATGTCCGCGGGCGCGCCATTGAGAACCGCCTCCGCCTGATCCAATTCGCCCAGCGCGATATGGGCGCGTGCCAGCCCGCCGTAGGCGGCGGCATTCTTGTCATCCTCGCCGAGGATCGCGGCAAAAGTCTGGGCCGCATCCGCAACTGCGCCCTCAGAGAGCATCTGTTCCGCGGCTTCCAGCGCTTCGCCAAGCCCGCCGCCTGCGGCTTCGATCACCTTTTTCAGGAAGGCGTCGATTTCCGACGCCGGCAGGGCGCCCTGGAACATATCGACCGGGCGGCCCTGCACAAAGGCGACAACGGTGGGGATCGATTGCAGCGGCAGCCCCTGCTGCGCCAGCGCCTGCGCCAGGCGCTGGTTCTCGTCCACGTCAATCTTGGCCATGGTGACAGCGCCCTTGGCCTTGGTGACAGCCGCCTCCAGCATCGGACCAAGGGTCTTGCAGGGGCCGCACCAGGGAGCCCAGAAATCCACGATCACCGGAGCCTGCATCGACGCGTCGACAACGTCCTGCATGAAGGTTGCTTCGGTTACATCCTTGATCAGATCGCCCGCCGGTGCGGCGCTGCCAATAATATCGCTCATCAGTTTGTTCTCCGCTTGGAACTTCTCCCCTATATGGAATCCTGTGCGCCGGAAACCAAGAGAGGAGTTGCCATGGCCCGAACGCGGTTTGACCTCTTCGCCGCATCGGAACGGCTGATGCGCATGGACGAGGCCGCCTGGGACCGGCACGCCAATCCCTGGAGCGTTTACAGCCGCATGGCGGTGCTGCCGCTGATGACCCTGGCCATATGGTCCCGGGTCTGGCTTGGCTGGGGTGCGCTGATCCCGGTGGCGCTGGTGCTGATCTGGACCTGGTGGAACCCGCGCGCGTTCGGACGCCCGGCCGGCACCTGCGGCTGGGCCTCCCGCGGCACCTTTGGCGAGCGGGTGTTTCTGAACCGGGCGCAGGTCCCTATACCTGTCCATCACGAGGCTTGGGCCAAGGGGCTGGCCTGGGGTTCCGGGCTGGGCGCGCTGCCCTGGGCTTACGGCCTGGTGGCCTTGGACCCCGGCATCACCTTGGTTGGCCTCACAGTGCTGATTGGCGGCAAGCTCTGGTTTCTGGACCGGATGGTGTGGCTGTATCAGGACATGAAGGACACGCACCCTGAGTATTCAGCCTGGCTGCGCTAAACCGGTGCGCTCCCGCCGCCGCTGACGGGTCCTGGCTTTGCCAGAACCCTCGCGGTGTTGAGCCGAGCGCCGCGCTGCCGCGCGGCGCGCCCGCACTGCGCGGCAGCGCAGTGCCATGCCCTACTGAGGAGGGTCATCCGTCGGATGGCCCGGATCAGGCGGTAGCATCCCGCCCGCGGTCACAGGTCGAAGGTTGCAAATACCGGCGCGTGGTCGCTCGGCTTCTCCCAGCCGCGGGCGTCGCGCAGGATCCAGCTGGAATGGCCCGCACCGGCAATATCAGGTGTCGCCCAGACGTGATCCAGCCGCCGCCCCTTGTCCGCTGCATCCCAGTCGCGCGCGCGGTAGGACCACCAAGTGTACAGCTTGCCGTCCGGGATGTCGCGGCGGGTGATGTCGACCCAGGCGCCCGCCTCCTGGGTGTCGGCCAGATGCTCCACTTCGACAGGCGTATGGCTCACGACTTTCAGCAGTTTCTTGTGATCCCAGACGTCATCCTCCCGCGGGGCGATGTTGAGGTCGCCGACGAGAATGGATTTCTCCGGCTTCTCCGCATGAAACCAGTCGCGCATGCCCGTCAGGTAATCCAGCTTCTGGCCGAACTTCTCGTTCACGTCCCGGTCGGGCACGTCGCCGCCCGCCGGCACATAGAAGTTGTGGATCACCACCCCGTTTTCCAGCCGCCCGGCCACGTGGCGGGCATGGCCGAGGCCGGCGAAATCCTGGTCGCCGATATCCTCGATCGGCAGCCGCGACAGGATCGCAACGCCGTTGTAGCCCTTCTGCCCGCGCGCAATCATGTGGCTGTAGCCGAGCGCCGCAAAGCCCTCCATCGGGATCTTATCCACCGGGCTCTTGCATTCCTGCAGGCACAGAACATCCGGTCCTTCCTCCTGCAAGAGCTTCTGCACGATCGGCTCGCGCAGGCGGACCGAGTTGATGTTCCAGGTGGCAAGGGTAAATGGCATCGCGCGCCTCATCATGAAATCCGGGTTCGGACGCGATACTGCCCGCCCCGGCCGGGAAGAGCCAGAGAGGAATTGCGCAGAGGCCTGTGCGGTCAGGCGCCAAAGCGGCCTTAAAAAAAGAGGCCGGGCTTCAAGCCCGGCCAAGTCCAACAGGGAGGTGCATATCGTGACCCGGATATGCGCGGGATCAGGTACAGATTAAAGGTGACCCCAGGGTTCTTCTTTGATCTGGCTCAACGCCACATAACTCAGGCAACCAGCCGGTATCCGCCTGATTCCGTCACCAGCAGGCGCGCATTCGACGGATCGGGCTCGATTTTCTGCCGCAGACGGTAAATGTGGGTCTCAAGCGTGTGGGTGGTGACACCGGCATTGTAGCCCCAGACCTCATGCAGCAGCACATCGCGCGGCACCACCCCATCGCTGGAGCGGTAGAGGAACTTGAGGATATTGGTCTCTTTCTCCGTCAGGCGGATCTTGCGGTCGTCTTCGGTGATCAGCAGTTTCATTGCGGGCTTGAACGTGTACGGCCCCAGCGCAAAGACCGCATCCTCGGATTGCTCGTGCTGGCGCAGCTGAGCACGGATCCGGGCCAGCAGCACCGGGAATTTGAACGGTTTGGAGACATAGTCATTGGCGCCTGCATCCAGCCCCAGGATGGTGTCGGCATCGCTGTCATGGCCAGTCAGCATCAGGATCGGTGCCTTCACCCCCTGCTTGCGCATCAGGCGGCACAGCTCGCGCCCGTCGGTATCCGGCAGGCCGACGTCCAGGATGATCAGATCGTAGAGAGCTTCCTTGGCGCGCTCCATCGCGCTTTGACCGTTCTCCGCCTCAAAAACATCGAAATCCTCGGTCATCACCAGCTGCTCGCTCAAGGCCTCGCGCAGGTCTTCATCGTCATCAACCAGCAGAATTTTCTTCAGTTGCGCCATCGGCTCACCCTCCTGTTCTCCTGACCACAAATGCGCATCCCTTGCGCCCGCGGCAAGATTTGCTGCAAAACTCTCACGCCGACGTGTCCATGACATGGAAAATGTTTCACATCCGTTGCATTTGGGCGTAAAGACGGCGAGCCTTTGTTACAGAATAACACCGGATACCCCGCATGAGCCTGATGCCCACCATGATCGAATTGCTGGCCCGCGCCCGGGTCGATCTGCGCATGGGGCTGCCGGTGGTTCTGACCCGCGGCGAGGAGGCGGCGCTGGCGATTGCCGTCGAGACGCTGACCGAGGCGCGCTTGACAGACTTGCGGGCGCTGGGAGAGCTGTCGCTGGCCCTGACAGCGCGCAGAGCGGACACATTGAAAGCCCGGGTTTACGACGAAGATATCGCCCGCGTAACCGTCCCCAAGTCCGAAGGGCTGGAGTGGATCCAGGCGCTGGCGGATCCGGCGGATGATCTGAACACGCCGATGAAGGGCCCGCTGTCGAGCCTGCGCGGCGGCAACGCAGACCTGCACCGGCTGGCGATTGCACTGGTGAAGTCCGCGCGCCTGCTGCCGGCCGCTGCGCTGGTACCGCTTAGCAGCGCAGCAGCCTTTGCCACGGATCACGGGCTGACCACGATTTCGCGGGCCGCCGCAGCTCCGCTGCTCAGCGAAAGCTCCCCCTTGCACCCGGTCGCCGCGGCACGTCTGCCCATGGACGCCGCCGAGGCCGGGCGCCTGCACATCTTCCGGCCCGAGGATGGCGCCGAGGAGCATTACGCGGTGGAAATCGGCCGCCCCGACCGCTCCAGGCCGGTGCTGGCACGGCTACATTCCGCCTGCTTCACCGGTGACGTGCTCGGCTCGCTCAAATGCGATTGCGGCCCGCAGCTGAGCGGCGCGCTGGCACAAATGGGCGAGGAAGGCGCAGGTGTGCTACTGTACCTCAACCAGGAGGGCCGCGGCATCGGCCTGGCCAACAAGATGCGCGCCTATTCCTTGCAGGACCAGGGCTTTGACACGGTTGAGGCCAACCACCGGCTCGGCTTCGAGGATGACGAGCGCGATTTCCGCCTGGGGGCCGCCATTTTGCAGAAGATGGGCTTTTCCCAGGTGCGGCTGCTGACCAACAATCCGAACAAGATCGCGATGATGGAAAAAACCGGCGTGCATGTTGCGGAGCGGGTGGCTCTGAAAGTCGGTGAAAACGCTCACAACCAGCATTACCTGGCCACCAAGGCGCGCAAGTCCGGGCACATGCTGTAATGTCCCCGGCAGATCTGGTGCTGACCCCGCGCGGTGTGCGTTTCCTGGGCCGGGTTCTGCCCTGCTCCATCGGTAAAGGCGGGCTTTCCAGCAGCAAACGCGAAGGCGATGGGGCCAGCCCCACCGGCGTTCACCGCATTGCGGGCATGCTCTACCGCCCGGACCGCCTCCCCCGGCCCGCTCCGTGGGCAGAGCCGATCGGCCCCGGCGATCTCTGGTCGGATGATCCAGGGCACAGCGGCTACAACCATCATGTCCGGGCGCCTTATGCGTTCAGCCACGAAAGGCTGCGCCGGGCAGATCCGCTTTATGACCTGGTGCTGATCACGGATTGGAACTGGCCGGACGCCGTTCCCGGCAAAGGATCGGCCATCTTCCTGCACCAATGGCGGCGTCCCGGGTTCCCCACCGAAGGCTGCATCGCCTTTTCCCGCGCCCACCTCCACTGGCTGGCCGCCAGGATTCAGCCGGGCACCCGGGTCATTGTGCCTCAATTGGCGGGAAGCTGACGCAACCAAGACTTTTCAAAAAAGTCTTGGCAAAAGTTTTTGCAAACTCTTGCGCTTCAGTAAGTCCGGGCACCAAAGATGGCAGAGCCGACGCGGACATGAGTGGCGCCAAGCGCAATGGCGGTCTCAAAATCCCCGCTCATGCCCATCGACAGGCCCTGCAGCCCGTTGCGTTCAGCGAGGTTCGCCAAAAGCGCGAAATGCAGGCTTGGCTCTTCATCCACCGGCGGAATACACATCAGCCCCTGGACCGGCAGGTCCAGCCCCCGGCATTCAGCGATGAAAGCATCCGCCTCCGCCGGCATCACGCCTGCCTTCTGCTCTTCTTCGCCGGTGTTCACCTGGATGAACAGATCCGGGCATTTGCCCAGTTCCTGCGCCAGCCGGGCCAGGGTCTTGGCCAGCTTGGGACGGTCCACCGAGTGGATACTGTCAAACAGCTCCATCGCCTGACGCGCCTTGTTGGTCTGCAACGGGCCGATCAGGTGAAGGTCGATTCCGCCGAACCGCTCGGCAAAGGCAGGCCATTTGCCCGCCGCTTCCTGCACCTTGTTCTCGCCGAAACAGCGGTGGCCTTCCTGCAGCACCGCTTCGACCCGCTCGTTCGGCTGCACCTTGGAGACCGCAATCAGCTTTACGCTGCCCGGCGCGCGGCCTGCTTTCGCCTCAGCCTTGGCAATCCTGGATTTGATCTCGTCTAGCGGCATGTGTTGGGCCTCATTTCTGTTTGGCCGCAAAAAACACTGTTTGCCTGCAAATGTTAAGACCCAAAAGAAAAGGGCGGGCCCCGAAGGAACCCGCCCCGAAAGTCACGCTAGGCGTGCTTCAGCTTAGAAGCTGAAGTGCAGACCTGCCTGAACCGAGTTTTCGTCGGAAGCAGCTGCGGTCTGAACATAGCCAGCAACGAAGGTCACGCCGCCGCCCAGGTCGTACTCGTAGTTGATGCCGAAGGCGGTGCCGTCGGTCACGGTCTGACCAACGGTCACGCCGGTGTCGATGTCGGTGGAGTTCACCCAGCCGATCAGGGTGGAGGCTGCGCCGATTTCGGCTTCGCCTGCCAGAGTGAAGCTGTCCGCACGCTCGGTCTGAGCGTACTGCAGGGTTGCGCCATACTGACCGAAGTCTGCGCCGCCAGCAACGAAGATCACGTCGTCGTTTGCGTCAACGGTTGCGCCGTTCTTGGTGATGGTCGGGCCGTTGTCCGAGGACTGGTAAGCACCGGTCACGAAGTAGTCGCCGAACGAGTAGTTCAGCATGATTGCGGTACGCTCTTCACCGTTCGCGTCGGTGGAGGTGCCTGCGGTACCGTTCTGCTTCGAGTAGGAAACGTGGCCGGTGAAGCCGCCAGCGGAGTAGATGGCTTCGATGCCGCCACGGCCAACGCCTGCGGAGGTGAAGGTGTCAAAGCCAGCGCCTTTGATGGCCAGGGAGTTGAAGCCCATGCCGTCGATGCCGGTGCCAACCGAAGTGGTGTTCAGGTACAGGCCCGGTGCGGAGTCGATCGCGCCCCAGATGTTGCCGACGTTCACACGCAGGCCGCCGTATGCGACGTGGAACTGCGGGCTGGAGAAGGTGGCTGCGCCCTGTGCGCCGTCACGGTTTTCAGCCTGAGCGCGGATACGGCCGCCAACGGTCACGCCGCCGTCGGTTTCGGTCGACACGTCAAAGGTCAGACGGAAACGGCTGGTGATGTTGGTTGCATCGGTGTTGTCCAGAGCGCCAGCAACGTCGTTGGCTTCGTTCCAGTCCAGACCAAAACGGCCGTAGCCGGAGATCTTGACTTCCGCCGCGGCCATGCCTGCGGTGGCGATCAGCGCGGTAGTCGCGAAGAGAACCTTTTTCATGTTTTTCCCTCGGTTTTCTATTCCTCAGCCCAAACCGGGGAATCCGGCGTGGGTATGCCAAGGGGTTTCGCTCTTTCGGCCCCATTTTGGCAAGCCTTGGGAAAGTCGGGCGAAACGATGCGGGCCGGGATGGTGCAGCTTTGCCACAGTCTGCCCGTCCCGGGTGCACGGCTCCACCGGACAAGCTCCGGCTATCAGCGGAAACGCCCGGGCGCGCAGTACTATAGCAGTATTACAGAAGCCAAAGCCCTTGCTCCGCCGGCTTGGCTTGCGTTAGGTGTTCGCGCAGAAAATGGCTCCGGGAGCGGTTATGGAATACGGAAAACCCCTGCGGGTAACTTTGGTCGGCGCGGTCTGTCTCAGCCTCGCGGCGTGCGGCGGCGGCAACAGAGGCGGCGACGCGCCAGCCAGCACGGCCCGGACAATCAGCCACAAAGAAGAGATTCAAGGGGCCGCGACCAAGTCCTCCGTCTTTGACTTCCTGAACGCCAAGCCGGACCAGACCGTTCAGGTGAACCGGTACCTGTGGACCGCAAGCCTGGATGTACTGTCCTTCCTGCCGGTGCAGTCTGTCGATCCCTTCACCGGTGTAATCGTCACCGGCTACGGCACCCCGCCGGGCGGCGGCCGTTCCTACCGGGCCACCATCCATATCAAGGACCCGGCACTGGACGCGCGTTCCCTGAACGTAGCACTGCAGTCCAAGGGCGGCCCGGTCAGCGCCAGCACCACCCGGGCAGTCGAAGACGCGATTCTCTCCCGCGCGCGGCAGCTACGCATCGCGGACAAGAGACTCTGACCCGCTGCGCACTGGAATCACCTGCCAAACCCCATTATCAGATGCGCCGGGCCACCTGCCCGGCGTTTTCATGCAAAGGACCGCTCTGATGCCGCGTTACATAGCTCCTGAAATCGAAGCACGATGGCAGAAGGCCTGGGACGAGGCCGGAATTTTCCAGGCCAAGCGTACCGGCGACAAGCCCAAGTATTATGTGCTGGAGATGTTCCCCTACCCGTCGGGCAAGCTGCACATGGGCCACGTGCGCAACTATACGATGGGCGACGTGATCGCGCGCTACAAGCTGTCGACCGGCCATAACGTGCTGCACCCCATGGGTTTTGACGCCTTTGGCATGCCGGCCGAAAACGCCGCGATGGCCTCTGGCGGGCACCCCAAGGACTGGACTTACTCGAACATCGACACGATGGTTGAGCAGATGAAGCCGCTGGGCCTGTCGCTGGACTGGTCGCGCATGTTCGCCACCTGCGACCCGGAATATTACGGCCAGCAGCAGGCGCTGTTCCTGGACTTCCTCGAAAAAGGCCTGGTCTACCGCAAGAACGCGGTGGTGAACTGGGACCCCATCGACATGACCGTGCTGGCCAACGAGCAGGTCGAGAACGGCCGCGGCTGGCGCTCTGGCGCGCTGGTGGAGCGGCGCGAGCTGACCCAGTGGTTCTTCAAGATCTCCGATTTCTCCGAAGAGCTGCTGTCGGCGCTGGACACGCTGGAAAACTGGCCCGCCAAGGTCCGCCTCATGCAGGAAAACTGGATCGGCAAGTCGCGCGGCCTGCAGTTCTCCTTTGAACGCACCGACGGCGGCGAGCCGATCGAGGTCTACACCACCCGACCCGACACGCTGATGGGCGCGTCTTTTGTCGGCATTTCGCCCGATCACCCGGTTGCCAAGGCGCTGGAAGCCGAATCGGAAGAGGTTGCCGCGTTTGTCGCTGAATGCCGCAAGGGCGGCACCACTGAAGAAGCCATCGAGACCGCCGAGAAGCTGGGTTACGACACCGGCATCCGCGTGAAGCATCCGCTGAATCCGGAATGGGAACTGCCGGTCTGGATCGCCAACTTCATCCTGATGGATTACGGCACCGGCGCGATCTTTGCCTGCCCGGCGCATGACCAGCGCGACCTCGACTTCTGCCGCAAGTATGATCTGCCGGTCATCGACACGTTCTTTGCGCTGGACAATGACACCCCTGTTACCAACGAAGCCTTTGTGCCCCCGAAAACCGAAAAGGTCCGCTGGGTCGACCACTTTGCCGGGCTGACCGAGGCCACCGGCGAGGAAGCGATCAACGCTACCGTCGACTTCGCGGAAAAGGCCGGCTGGGGTCAGGGCGTTACCAAATACCGCCTGCGCGACTGGGGGCTGAGCCGCCAGCGCTACTGGGGCTGCCCTATCCCTGTGGTCCACTGCGAAGACTGCGGTGTGGTGCCGGAGAAGAAAGAGAATCTGCCGATTGCGCTGCCCTACGATGAGGGCGGCAAGCCGATCGACTTCTCGGTGCCGGGCAACCCGCTGGACCGCCACCCGACCTGGCGCGACTGCGCGTGCCCGTCCTGCGGCAAGCCAGCCCAGCGCGAAACCGACACCATGGATACCTTCGTCGATTCGTCCTGGTACTTCGCGCGTTTCACCGCGCCGCGCGCCGAAACCCCGACCGACATGGCCGAGGCCGAATACTGGATGAACGTCGACCAGTATATCGGCGGCATCGAGCACGCGATTCTGCACCTGCTCTATTCGCGCTTCTTTGCCCGCGCGATGCAGATCTGCGGCCACCTACCGGAGAAATCCATCGAGCCGTTTGATGCGCTGTTCACCCAGGGCATGGTGACCCACGCGATCTACAAGACCACAGGTGAAAATCACCGCCCGGTTTACCACTACCCCGAGGAAGTGGCGCTGCGCGATGGCAAGGGCTTCCTCAAGGACGGCACCGAGGTGGAGATCATCCCCTCCGCCAAGATGTCGAAGTCCAAGAACAACGTGGTGGACCCGCTGCACATCATCTCGTCCTTCGGCGCCGACACTGCGCGCTGGTTCGTGCTGTCCGATTCGCCGCCCGAGCGCGATGTGGAATGGACCGCGGCCGGCGCCGAAGCGGCCTACAAGCACCTGAACCGGGTCTGGAACCTGTGCGACCGGATCGGCGAAATGGATCCGGATGCAGCGGGTGAAGGCGACGAGGAGCTGCTGCGCGAGATGCACAAATGCATCCGCGACGTGACGCTGGGCATCGATTCCTTCGGCTTCAACGCCGCGATTGCCAAGCTTTACGCCTTCACCAACACGCTCGCCAAATCCAAGGCCAGCGCCAAGGTGCAGAAGCAGGCGATCATGACGCTGGCACAGCTGATGTCCCCGATGACCCCGCACCTGGCCGAGGACATCTGGAACCATCAGGGCGGTGAGGGCCTGGTGGCCACCGCGCCCTGGCCGGTTGCCGACGACTCGATGCTGGTCGAGGACACTGTAACCCTGCCGATCCAGATCAACGGCAAGCGCCGCGGCGAAATCGAGGTCGCCAAGGATCTGGACAAGGCAGAGGTTGAAAAACTCGCCCTTGCGCATGAAGCTGTGCAGAAGGCGCTGAATGGCGGCGCTCCGAAAAAGGTGATCGTGGTTCCGGGCCGGATTGTGAATGTCGTTGCTTAACCGCAGAACTCTGCTTCTGGCCCTGCCCCTGCTGGCAGCGGCCTGCGGCTTTACCCCGGTGTACGCTCCTGGCGGCACCGGGTCCGCTCTGTATGGGCGGATCGAGGTCCAGGCGCCGGAGGAGATCAAGGGAGCCTCTGGCACCGACGCCTATTTCCTGGTGCAGAACCTGGAACAGCGGCTGGGCCGCGGCGGCAGTGCGGCCTACAAGCTGGACTTGACGCTCAACACCCAGGAAGAAGGCCAGGCGATCACCGCAGGCAACGAGATCACCCGCTATTCGGTGATTGGAACCGCCAGCTATTCCCTTACGAGATTGTCAGATGGCAATATCGCCTCCAGCGGCACCGTGCGGAACTTCACCGGCTATTCCGCCACCGGCTCCACCGTTGAAACACTGGCAGGCGAGCGTGACGCGCATGAGCGGCTGATGGTGATTCTCGCGGACCAGATCACCGCACAGATCCTGGCAACTGCGGACCTCTCCGCTCCGGCAGAATGAAGCTCTCCCCGCGCGAAGCTGACGGCTATTTCGCCAAGCCCGATCCGGGAAAGACCGGTATCCTTATCTATGGCGCCGATGCGATGCGCGTATCGCTCAAGCGGCAGCAAGTTCTGGCAGCCCTGCTTGGTCCCGGCGCCGAGGAAGAGATGCGCCTGAGCCGCCTGCCCGGCGGCGACCTGCGCAAGGATCCGGCGCAGCTGTTGGACGCAGTCAAGGCGGTGGGGTTTTTCCCCGGCGTGCGGGCGGTCTTTGTCGAGGGCGCCAATGACACCGCAACGCCCGCCATCACAACAGCGCTGGAAGAATGGCAGCCGGGCGACGCTCAGATCGTTGTCACTGCCGGGCAGCTCAAGGCCTCCTCCAAACTGCGCAAGGCGTTTGAAGGCCACAGCAACGCCTATGCCGTGGGCATCTACGACGACCCGCCGTCGCGCGCCGAGATCGAACGCATCCTAAGCGAGGCCGGCATCCGCGACGTGCCCGGCGACAGCATGTCAGCTCTGACGGATATCGCCAACGACATCGGCCCCGGCGACTTCTCCCGCATGATCGAGAAGCTGGCGCTATATAAGCACGGCGACAGCAGCCCGCTGTCGCTGGAGGACATCGGCGCCGTTGCCCCGCAATCGACCGAAGCCGCGCTGGATGACGTTCTGAACGTGGTGGCCGAGGGGCGCAGTGCCGAAATCGGCCCGCTGATCCGCCGCCTGCAGGCACAAGGCACCAATGCGGTGACGCTGTGCATCGGTGCGACACGGCATTTCCGCACGCTTTATACCATCGCCGGTGCCCCCGGCGGCCCGGCCCAGGGCATCAGCCAATTGCGCCCGCCTCTGTACGGCAAGCGCCGCGACCGGATGCTGCGGCAGGCGCAGAACTGGGGTGCGAACCGGCTGGAAACCGCGCTGACCATCATCACAGACACCGATCTGGCATTGCGCTCTGCCGGCCAGACAGCACCGGCACTGGCGCTGATGGAGCGCGCCCTGATCCGGCTGGCCATGCTGGGCCGCGCCCGCTGAACTGGCTACGCACCGTCCCGCTTGATCCGCCTCCGCTGGCTGCCCATCTTTACAGCACAAGAACAGGAGAGAGACGATGTATACCGTCACCGGCATCCCGCTGACCCGCACCTTCCGGGTGCTCTGGGCGCTAGAAGAGCTTGGGCAGCCTTACGAGCTCAACCAGCACGGCCCCCGCAGCCCGGAAGTTCAGGCGCTGAATGTCTCGGGCAAGGTGCCGGTGCTGCAGGTGGAGGGCGAGGTCATCACCGATTCGACCGCCATCCTCACCTATCTGGCTGACAAGCACGGCGCGCTGACCGCGCCTGCCGGGACAGTGGCCCGCGCCAAGCAGGACGCGATCACCCATCTGCTGCTGGACGAGATCGACGCCGTCCTGTGGGCTGCGGCCCGCCACAGCTTCATCCTGCCCGAAGAGCAGCGGGTGCCGGAGGTGAAAGGCAGCCTGAAATGGGAATTTGGCCACAATCTGGCGCGTCTCGAAAGCAAGATGGCCGGCCCCTTCCTGATGGGGGAAGAGTTCACCATTGCTGATATCATTTGTACCCATTGCCTGAACTGGGCCCGCAGTGCAAAGTTCCCGGTCGAGGGCGAGAAAATTCAGGATTACGGCAAGCGGATGCGGGAACGCCCGGCTTATCAGCGGGTTGCAGAACTCGCCAAGTAATCCGCCGCCGCCCGCCCGGCCCAGCGCCCGGTGGCAAGGCAGGCCGTCAGTAGATAGCCGCCCGTCGGCGCTTCCCAATCCAGCATTTCCCCGGCGCAGAACGTTCCGGGGAGCTGTTTCAGCATCAGGTCTGCATTCAGCGCATCCCGGCAGACGCCGCCTGCGGTGGAGATCGCCTCATCCATCGGGCGCAGCCCCGCGTGGTTCACCGGCAGCGCCTTGATCAGCTGCGCCAGGGCCTGCGCATCCTGCGGCAGCGGGCGTCCGAATTCCTGCAACACCGCCGTCCGCGCAGGGCCCAGTTTCAGCACCTTTCGCAGATGGTTGGAAAAACTCGCCTTGCCGCGCGGACGCGACAGGCGGCGGGCAATCTCCGCCGCCTCAAGGTCCGGCAGCAGGTCCATGTGCAAAACGGCTCCATCCCGTACCGCCGCACAAACAGTATAGATGCCGCCGCCCTCAAGCCCGCGTTCCGAAATGACCGCTTCTCCGCGCGTCGCCAGGCTGCCAGCGTGCAGCGCAATGCCCTTCAATGGTTGCCCGAACTGAGGCGCCATATGATCGGACCATTCCACCAGCAGACCCGCATTGGCCGGCTGGAATGGCGAGAGGTCCAAACCCCTTTCACGTAAAAACGGCGCCCAGGCCCCGTCGGAACCCAGCCGCGCCCAGCTGGCGCCGCCCAGCGCCAGAACCACGGCCCCGGCCTCAATCCGCTGCGGCCCTTCGGGTTTATCAAACGCAAGCGCCGCGCCTTCCCAGCCGGTCCAGCGCCAGCGGGTGCGGATCTGAACTCCGTACCCATCCAGCCGCGCCAGCCAGGCGCGCAGCAGCGGCGAGGCCTTCATCACCGTGGGGAACACCCGGCCTGTCGAGCCGGTGAACAACTCACTCCCCAACCCCCGTGCCCAGTCCTGCACGGCCTGTGCATCAAAGGCGCGGATCATCGGGGCCAGCCAATCCGCCGCCCCGCCATAGTGCGTGATCAGCTGCTCAAACGGTTCATCCTTGGTCAGATTCAGGCCGGACTTGCCCGCCATCAGGAACTTGCGCGCCACCGATGGCTTGGCCTCAATCACCAGCACCCGGTGCCCGGCACGGCCCAGCTCCTCCGCGGCCATCAGCCCGGCAGGCCCGGCACCGATCACCACTGCGTCCCAAGTTTCCGTCATGCCATCCCCTTGCCAGCGCCTGCCGCCAGCGTTTCTATTCACCGCACGAAACCGCAAGAGGCCCGCACATGTCCGATCCGGTCTGCCCGCTTTGCGGCCGTCCCATTCCGGACGGCGCCCCGCAAAGCCTGCACCATCTGATCCCAAAACTGAAAGGAGGCAAGGGCGGGCCGACCGTGCTGCTGCATGACATCTGCCACCGCGAGATCCACGCAACGCTGACCGAGGCGGAACTGGCCCGCGAATACAGCACCCCTGAGGCGCTGAAAACGCACCCGCGGCTGGCCAAGTTCATTGCCTGGGTGCAGAAACGCCCGCCGGAGTTCCGCTCCCGCGTGCCCGGCAAGCGGCGCAAGCGTTAGCTGATCTCCAGCCCCAGGAAGGCCGGGCTGTCGCGCAGGTCCGCCCCGGCAACATGCTGGAATTCCAGCGTCGTGTACGGGCGCTGCCACAACCATTTACGGTTCGCTACGGCCTGCAAGTCCGGATCCGGTGGGGTTTCGTCCGTATAGGCCAGGAAATGCAGGTCAAAACCGAACTCCGCCACATCCTGAACCGACAGCAGCGACATGTCGGCGCGCATGGCAAGCTCCGCCGCGATGTCGCCGGTGCGCAAGGTGATCTGCCCCAGATGCGCCCCGCCGCCCAGCGGCAGCGCTGGATCGCCTGTCCCATCCGGCCGGTCGCCCTGGAAGTCATGCTGCAGCAGTTCGATGGCAAAACCTTCGGGGTCGTGCAGATGCGCCATATAGCCGATGTCGCGGAACTGGTGCGGGGCAGAGATTTCCACGCCCTTCTGCCGCAGCTGTTCGCAAGCGATGTCCAGGTTGGGCAGGCAGATACCGATCTTCCAATAGCGCTCGTCCCGTGAGTGCTGAACCAGGCGGCCGCCCGGCTGCAGGACAAGATCTGCGTCCTGCCCTGCATAGCCTGCACGCCAGGTCCCGTCATCGGACCGCACTTCCATCCCCAGCACATCCGAATAGAACCGGGCGAGCCGTTCGGGATCTTCCACCTGCAGCTGCACACCGGACAGCCGCTTCACCGGCACATCCTCAGGATCCCGGCGGCGATCTCCGGCTTGGCCGCCAGTGCATGCGCCAGCAGTTCCTGTGCGGTGCCCATCAGCTCCTCCGGCTCCACGATACGGTCCACGAGACCGTAATCATAGGCCTCCTGCGCGGTGATCTTCTGCCCCGCCGCCAGGATCATCTTGGTGCGTGCAGGCCCGATCAGCGCCGCCATGCGGCCAGCGTCCGAGGGCTGCGGCAGGTAACCGAGCTTCATCACCGGATAGAAGAACTTGGCAGACGGCACCGCAATGCGGATATCGCAGGCCAGTACCATGCCGTTGGCTCCGCCCGCCAAGGTGCCGTTGAGAGCAGCCACTTTGAGGCAGGGAACAGCAGCCATTGCCGCCGACAGCCGCTCCCACACAGGTGAGGTCGCCAGCCCCGCCCGCGCCTCGTCCAGATCGGCACCGGCGCTGAAGACCTTGCCGGTCCCGGTCAGGATCAGCCCGCGTGCCTCCTGCGCACGTTCGGCGATCTCTGCCAGCTCGGTCAGCATCGCCTCAGTCAGCGAATTGGCCTTGTCCGGACGGTTGATCGTGATGGTCCACAGACCATTGTCCGCAATATCCAGCCCGATCATGCCAGCCCGACCCGCTGACGGATGCTGTCCTCGCGCAGGGAGACTTCCGCGCCAACATAATCGTCCGCGTCGGCCGTGCACATCCACAAGAGCGTCCGCGCGGGCCATTCGGCGGGGATGTGGTCTTCCCACTCCAGCTCGCTCACCGGGTTGATGCCGCTGGCCTTGATCTCCCGCTGCATCTGGGTTGCCACCGTGCCCGGCGACAAGCCCATGGCGCGGATACCGTTGCCGCGCTCCTCCAGGTCCAGCGCGCTGGTCAGCATCGCCGCCCCCGCCTTGGAGGTGCAATAGGCGCTCCAGCCCTCCAGCGGCCGGTGCGCCGCGCCGGAGCTGACGGTGATGATGGTGCCGCCGCCCGCGGGTTTCATCAGCGGCAGCGCCGCCCGCATCCCGTTAAAAACGCCTTTGACGTTGATATCGATCAGCTTACCCCAGTCTTCAGGCTGCGCCTCTTCAAGCCGGGCAATCGGCTCGATCACCCCGGCATTGTTGATCAGGACATCCAGGCTGCCGAATTTCCGGTGCGCCTCGGACAGCGCCGCCTCGACCGCGGCATAGTCAGCCACGTCACAGGCAAAGGTCAGCACGTTTCCGCCAATCTCCGCCGCCAGTTCCTGCAGCGCCTCCCCGCTCCTCGCCAGCAAGGCCAGGTTGGCCCCGGCAGCAGCAAACACCCGGGCTGCATCCGCGCCAATGCCGCGGCTGGCCCCTGTAATTGCAACTGTTTTTCCATTGAAATCCATCCGCTGTCCCTCCAATTGGCTGCTGACCCAAGTGGTAAAGCGGTTACGGGGAACGGTCCAGCCCAAGGCCCCCTTGACGGCACCGCCCGCCGGGCCGACGATGATTTCAATTATCTCACAGAGAAAGGTTCTCTAATGTCCCGATTTTTTGCGCGCGGCGGTGCCGCAGCGGCAATTTTGGTTGTTTCAGCCCAGGGCGCCCTGGCCGATCTCAGCGCTCAGGATGTCTGGGCCGACTGGAAGGCCTATCTGACCAGCACCGGCTATACCGTGTCCGGCACTGAATCTGTTTCCGGCAGCACCCTGACCGTCTCCGATGTATCGATGGTCATGCCGATCCCCGAAGAGGACGGCTCCGGTACCGTGAGCTTCCCGGAAATCCAGTTCGTGGAAAACGGCGATGGCACCGTCAACGTGCTGCTGCCCGCGGAATTTCCGATGGGGTTTGAGTTCTCGGGCGACGGCGAGACTTTCTCGGGCAAGCTGATCTACGCCCATGACGGCACCCCGATGAAGGTGGCCGGCGATGCCGAAAGCATGAGCTATGATTACCGCTCCTCCAAGGTCACCATGACACTGGATGAGCTGACCGCCGATGGCGAGGCCGTGCCGGAGGGCGTGGCGAGTGTGCTGGTCACCCTGAACGACGTGACCACCAAAACCGATATGACGATCGCGGACTCGCGCAGCTACAAACAGTCGCTCTCCGCCTCCAGCCTCAGCTACGACATGGGTTTCAACGACCCGGAGAGCAACGGCACCGGCTCCTTCAAGGGCGCGCTGCAGGGGCTCAGCTTCAAGGGCACCAGCACGGTTCCCTCCGGCCTCGAAGGCCCCGACATGGCAGCGCTGCTGGAAGCCGGTTTTGCCTTTGACGGCACCTTTACCTTCACCGGCGGCAACGGGTCCATTTCCGGCGTCGACGGCAGCGAAAGCTTTGCCATGGAGAGCAGCTCCCAGGGCGGCTCGATCGCCGTGGCGATGGACAAGCAGCACCTGACCTATGACGTGTCGCAGACCGGCACCAACGTGAACATCACCGGGTCCGAGATCCCCTTCCCGCTGGCGCTCAGCATGGCGGAGACCGGGTTCAAGCTGATGATGCCGCTTGCCAAGTCCGAGGAAGAGCAGGATTTCGCCCTGGGCGTTACCCTGCGCGACTTTGCGGTTCCGGAAATGCTGTGGGGCATGGTCGATCCGACCGGCCAGCTGCCGCACGATCCGGCCACCGTGGTTCTGGATCTGGTCGGCAAGGGCAAGGTGCTGTTCGACATGTTCGACCCGGAAGCAATGGAATCGGTGGAAGCAGGCGAGGCCCAGCCCGGCGAACTGAACGCGCTGACCGTGAAGCAGCTGCAGGTCTCCGCTGCCGGCGCCGAGCTGACCGGCACCGGCGATTTCACCTTCAACAACGAGGACCTGACCAGCTTTGACGGCATGCCGGCCCCCTCGGGTGAGGCCAACCTCAAGCTGACCGGCGCCAACACCTTGATCGACAAGCTGATCCAGATGGGCCTGATGTCTGACAACGACGCCATGGGCGCGCGGATGATGATGGGCATGCTGGCAGTGCCGGGCGAGGGTGAGGACACCCTGACTTCGAAGATCGAAATCTCCGAGGACGGCCAGATCCACGCCAACGGCCAGCGTATCAAATAACCGTCAATTCCCTGACGCGTTACTTAAGGGGGCTGCCATGCGCGGCCCCTTTTTTGCAGCCCGCACTTGCGGCAAGCCGCCTCACTGGATAGCTCTTTTATAGAGCAGAACAGAAGGTGCCCATGACCCAGTCCCCCGAAGCGCTTTGCCACGCCCTGATCGATGCCGCCCGCAAGGCTGGCGCGGATGCCGCTGATGCCATGGCTGCCGAGGGCAGCTCCCTCAGCATCGAAGTGCGCGAGGGCAAGCTGGAGCACGCGGAACGCTCCGAGGGCACGGACCTGGGCCTGCGGGTGTTTGTGGGCAAGCGGCAGGCGCTGGTGTCGTCGTCGGACATGCGCCCGGAAACCATTGCCGCGATGGCCGAACGCGCCGTGGCGATGGCCAAGGAAGCGCCTGAGGATCCCTATGCCGGCCTCGCAGATCCGTCGCAGCTGGCCCAAAACTGGGACCTGGCCGCGCTGGAGCTGGAAGACCCCAGCGGCGAGCCGGAACCGGCTGCGCTGCAGGCGGATGCCCTGGCCGCCGAGGCCGCCTGCCAGGAAATCGGCGGCATCACCCAAGTGCAGTCCGCCGCCGCGGGCTATGGCCGTCACGCGGTTCATATGGCTGCCACCAACGGTTTTTCCGGCGGCTACCAGCGCACCGGCCGGTCGCTGTCCTGCACCGGGATCGCGGGCACCGGCACCGGCATGGAGCGGGACCACGATGGCGACTCGCGCACCTTCCAGGCCGATCTGCGCAGCGCTCAGGACATCGGCCAGACCGCAGGCGAACGGGCCGTTGCCCGGCTGGGGGCGCGCAAGCCCAAGACCGGCAGCTTCCCGGTGCTGTTTGACGAACGCATCTCCTCCTCGCTGATCGGGCATCTGCTGTCTGCCGCCAATGGCGCTGCAATTGCCCGCGGCTCCTCCTGGCTGAAGGATTCGCTGGGTCAGCAGGTGCTGCCCGAAACGCTCTCGGTCATCGAGGACCCGCACCGCCCGCGCATTTCCGGCTCCCGCCCCTTTGACGGCGAGGGGCTGCCGACCCGCCGCCGCACCGTGGTGGACAACGGTATGCTGACCGGCTGGACACTGGACCTTGCCTCCGCACGCAAGCTGGGGCTGGAAAGCACCGGCAACGCCGCCCGCGGCATCGGCGGGGTGCCCTCACCCTCGACCTGGAACATCGCGCTGACCCAGGGCGAGGCCAGCCGCGAAGACCTGATCGCACAGATGGGCACCGGCCTGCTGGTCACCTCGATGATCGGCTCCACCATCAATCCGAACACCGGCGACTATTCCCGCGGCGCATCCGGCTTCTGGGTGGAAAACGGCGAAATCGCCTATCCGGTGAACGAATGCACCATCGCGGGCAA
This sequence comes from Leisingera coralii, assembly GCF_049056525.1. Taxonomy (NCBI): domain Bacteria; kingdom Pseudomonadati; phylum Pseudomonadota; class Alphaproteobacteria; order Rhodobacterales; family Roseobacteraceae; genus Leisingera; species Leisingera coralii. Next base: position 55,024 of record NZ_JBHUPT010000001.1, read on the forward strand.
CCTGCACGACATGCTGCGCCGTATCGTGCCCGCCAATGACGCGCGACAGCACCTGTCCACCGTGGTGCCGTCGCTGCTGGTCGAGGGGATGACACTTGCCGGCAACTGACCTTTCCCTGCTTGTAAAAGCGGCGGAACTGGCCGGAGACATCGCATGCCGCTTCACAGGTCCCGAAGCCAAAAGCTGGGACAAGCCGGGCGGTGCAGGCCCGGTGACCGAAGCAGACCTGGCCGTGAATGCGATGCTCGAAGACATGCTGCAAAAGGCGCGGCCCGGTTACGGCTGGCTGTCGGAGGAAACCGAGGACAGCGCCGCGCGGCTGTCGCGGGAGCGGGTGTTCATCATCGACCCGATCGACGGCACCCGCAGCTTTGCCGAAGGCTCCCGCACCTGGGCGCATTCCATCGCCGTCGCGGAAAACGGCGTGGTGACGGCGGCGGTGATCTACCTGCCGCAGCGGGATCTGATGTACACCGCCGCCAAGGGCCGCGGCGCCGCCTGCAATGGTGTCCCGATTCAGGTCTCTACCGCTTCGGATCTGACAAACACCGAAGTGCTGGCCGCCAAGCCCAACCTGCAAGCGCATCACTGGCTGGGCGGTACCCCGCCCGCGTTCATCCGCAGCTACCGCCCGTCGCTGGCCTACCGCCTGGCCAAAGTCGCGGATGGCAGGTTCGGTGCCATGCTGACGCTCCGGCCCAGCTGGGAATGGGACATTGCCGCAGGCGACCTGCTGCTGCGGGAGGCCGGCGGCACCATCACCGACAGGGCCGGAAACCCCTTGCGCTTCAACAATCCGCACCCGCGCCTGAACGGGGTGGTTGCCGGCGGCAGCGCCCTGCACCGGACGCTGCTGAGCGCGCTGGACCCGGACAGCCCCGGCATCGCTGGACATTGATCTTGCCCGGCCTTATGCGGCGATAGCAGCCGCGGCTGCAGAAGATACAAGTTTTTCACAGACAAACCCGCATGTTGCCGATACCTTGGGCCGGAAATTTCAGATCGAACCAGATGCAACGGCGAACCACAGCTCCCAGCCGCCAATCCGTGCTGCAGCCCCGTCCCAAGGGCGAGCTGCTGTGGGTGCATGCAACAACGCCTGAGCGCTACCTGGCTCTGTGCGACATCGGCCGCCGCCTCAAGAACCTGCGCCCGGACCTGTCGGTGCTCGCCAGCTGGGAACCGGACCTGCGGCTGACCGGCACTGTCGGCTGCGATATTCCCGTCGGTCCGCTGGCGGAAGACACCCTGGCGGAAGCGCGGGACTTTCTCAATCACTGGCAGCCGGATGCCTGTATCTGGACCGGCACTCCCGCCCGGCGGGTGATGCTGCGGCAGCTGCGCGAGCGGGGCACCGGGGTGCTGCTGGCCGACCTGCTGGAAGATGAAGTCCCGAACCGGGCCAGCCGCTGGCTGCCGGACCACCGGAGGCGGCTGCTGGATGGGCTTACCTGCATCATGACCCCGTCCAAGGCGGTTCAGGCGCGGCTGATCCGCGCGGGCTTCCCGGCAGAACGGGTGGAGATGGCCGGCAAGCTGCGGGTTTCGGCAATTCCCCCGGGCTGCAATGACGATGAACTGGCTGCCATGCAGCAGACCCTGGGCAGCCGCCCGGTGTGGCTGGCGGCCCATATCAAACTCAGCGAGCTGCCCGGCATCCTGGAGGCCCATCGGGGCGCGCTGCGGCTGCTGCACCGGCTTTTGCTGGTGATTGCGCTGGATGACTATGCGGACCTGGACGCCGCCCGCGGCCTGCTCCAGGACAGCGGGCTGTCCTTTGCCGATTGGGAAACCGGGGGCGAGCCGGAGGATTTCACCCAAGTGCTGCTGACCGGCGGCGAGGATCTGGGCCTCTGGTACCGGCTGTCCCCGGTTGCGTTTATTGCCAGCAGCCTGGATCCCGCGGCCCAGGGCCAATCCCCCTTGGATGCCGCCGCCTTGGGGTCGGCCCTGCTGCACGGGCCTGGCATCCATGCACACCGCGACCTGTACGAGCGCCTGGCTAAGGCCGGTGCTGCCCAGGTCGCACGCACGCAGGCGGAAATGACCGACGCTGTGGTCGCGATGTCGGCTCCGGACAAGGCGGCTGAAATGGCCCTGGCCGGCTGGCAAAGCGTGACCGAAAGCGCGGCCACAACCGACACACTTCTGGAAAAGGTCCAGGATCTGCTGGACCGGCGCGAGGATTCCCATGCGGGCACCTGATTTCTGGCACAAGCCGCCGGGCGAATTCGATCTGCGGGCGGTCTTGCTTGCGCCGCTCGGCTGGGCCTATGCCCGCGCCACGGCTTCACGGGTCGCCAAGGGCAGCCCCGCCGCACCCGGCGTGCCGGTGATCTGCGTCGGCAATCTGAACGCCGGCGGCACCGGCAAGACGCCCACGGTGATCTGGCTGCTGGACACCCTGCGCAGCCAGGGGCATGAGCCGCATGTGGTGACCCGCGGCTACGGCGGCACGCTGGAAGGGCCGGTGCAGGTGTTTCCCGGCAAGCATGAGGCCGCGCAGACGGGCGATGAGCCGCTGCTGCTGGCCGCCTTTGGCGAAGTCTGGGTTGCCAAGGACCGCGCTGCAGGCGCCCGTGCCGCCGCCGCAGCGGGGGCCACGGTCATCATTCTGGATGACGGCTTTCAAAACCCGTCCGTGGCCAAGGACCTGTCGCTGATCGTGGTGGATGCACAGCATGGGTTCGGCAACGGCCGCTGCCTGCCGGCCGGTCCCTTGCGTGAGCCGGTGGCAACCGGATTGAAACGCGCCGACGTTGTGCTCTCAATTGGCGCAGAAGCTGCACAGAAGGCATTTGCCGCCGCTTGGGGCAGCCAGCTGCAGGGCCTGCCGCATTTCACCGGCGCGCTGGAGCCTTTGCAAACCGGAATGCCCTGGAACGGCACCCGCGTGCTGGCCTTCGCCGGCATCGGCCATCCGCAGAAGTTTTTCAACACCCTGCGCAGCCTCGGGGCTGATATCGCCCGGGCTGAAGCGCTGGATGATCATCAGCCGCTGACCCCGGCGCTGCTGAACCGGCTGGAGAATGAGGCCAAGCTGCGAGGCGCCCAGCTGGTCACCACCGAAAAGGATGCCGTCCGCCTGCCCGACAGCTTCCGCCGCAAGGTTATCACCCTGCCGGTTAGACTGCAGGTCGCCGGGGAGGACACTTTGAAAGACATGCTGAAGAAAGTTGCGCCCGCGCCCTGACTGCCCGCCCCGGGGCGCACATCAGCCCCCTAGAAAGGCAAAAGCCCGGGCACATGGCCCGGGCTTTCAATCTTTGCGGTGAAGCTTGTTCTCAGCCTTCCAGCTCAGCGTCGAGCAGCTTCTTGAACTCTTCATACGACTGGTTCGAGATCTTCTCGCCGTTCAGGATGAAGGACGGGGTCGATTCGATCCCGTGTTCGGTGGCGTTCTCCTGGTACCAGGTCACCAGGGTTTGCGCCTTGGCGCCATCCTGCAGGCAGGCTTCCAGCTGCTCGTTCTCCAGCCCCGCAAGGCGGCCGATCTTGCGCAGCTCATCAACGATCTCCGATGCTCCGCCGGCCCGCGCCCACTCCGACTGGCCCTTGTAGATCAGGTCGGAAATGCCAAAGAACTTCTCCGGCCCGTTGCAACGCGCAATCATCGACGCCCACAGCCCGTAGCGGTCGAAATAGACCTCCCGGTAGATGAACTTCACCTTGCCGGTGTCGATATAGTCTTCCTTCAGCTGCTTGAAGACCGTGTTGTGGAAATTGGCGCAATGCGGGCAGGTATAAGACGCGTATTCGATCAGCGTGACCGGCGCATCCTCCGCCCCAAGGGTCATCTCGGTGACGGTCGAGGTGTCCACTTCGGCCTCTTGCGCAAAGGCGGCGCCGACCATCGGGTTTTCCGGCAGATTGCTCTGGCTGTTGAAACCGGACAGGGCATAACCGCCCGCAACCACCGCAACAGCGGCAAACACACCTGACATGAGACGGGTCATTTGAACCCCTTTCCTTGCGTTTTCTGTTTTGTCAGCACATTGCGCCCCAGGCGTTCCAGGGCGGCGCGCAGATCGTCGTTTTGCACCCCTTCGGCTGCCTTGCTGGCCTCCGCAGCATCCTGCGGGTCCGGCTGCAGCGGCGCTTGCACCTTGGGGGCATATTTGAATTCCACGCGGCCGTCGGAAAATCCCGTCGGTGCCGTTTGCGTGATCCGCACCTTGGAGATGGCGTTGAAGCCGTAGACCGCATTCACCCTCTCGCGCAGGCGCTCCTTCTGCATCTCCAGCATCGGCGCATTGGCCCCGGTCGTCAGCACTGTCAGCGTGGCGCCAAAGGAACCGCGGCCGTAACCAACGTTCACAGGCCGCGCCATGGCGGCAATGTCCGGGCCTGCGATCTCTTCCCAATGGGTCAGCAGCCGGGACACCGCGAATCCCCGGCTTTCCCCCGCCTTGCGGATCTGCTCGTTGAGGAGCTTGGAGGTTCGTGCGAACCCGCGTGTGGTGCTGCGCCTGAATGCCATGATCTAGCTTTTGCTCGACTGCGTACCCTATTGTAAAGAGCCCGGGTACAGGCGCCAGCCCAACCGCAAGCCAAGGAATAACGAATGCGTGACTTGAACAGCAATGCAGGGGTGATGAGCGGAGAGCTGCTGGCCTGGTACGATGTGCATGCCCGCGAAATGCCCTGGCGCGTCAGCCCGGCAGAGCGCGCGGCCGGCATTCGCCCCGACCCTTACAAGGTCTGGCTCAGCGAGGTGATGCTGCAGCAGACCACCGTGGCCGCGGTGCGGGAGTATTTCCTGCGCTTCACCAGCCGCTGGCCGACGGTGCTGGATCTGGCCGCGGCAGAGGACGCCGACGTGATGAGCGAATGGGCGGGCCTCGGCTATTACGCCCGCGCCCGCAACCTGCTGAAATGCGCCCGAGCGGTGGCCAGTGAGCTAGAGGGTATTTTCCCGGACCGTTATGAGGGGTTGCTCAAGCTGCCCGGTATCGGCCCCTATACCGCCGCCGCCATCGCCTCGATCGCCTTTGACCGGCCCGAGACCGTGCTGGACGGCAATGTCGAACGGGTTATGGCCCGGCTGCATGACATCCACGATCCCCTGCCTGACGTGAAACCCGTCCTCAAGGAGCGCGCAGCGGAGCTGACTCCGGCCCAGCGGCCCGGCGATTATGCTCAGGCGGTGATGGATCTGGGGGCCACCATATGCACCCCCCGCAGCCCGGTCTGCGGCATCTGCCCCTGGCGCACACCCTGCGCGGCGCGGGTCGCGGGCACCGCCGCCGAGCTGCCCAAGAAAGCACCCAAAAAGCCAAAACCCACCAGGTACGGCATCGTTTACCTGGCCAAGTCCGCGGAGGGCACCTGGCTGCTGGAACGGCGCCCGGACAAGGGGCTGCTGGGCGGCATGCTGGGCTGGCCCGGATCGGAGTGGAATGAGGCACCTGCCCCCAATCCCCCTTTTGCAGCGGACTGGCAGGATCTGGGCGGCGAGGTGCGCCACACCTTCACCCATTTCCACCTGATCCTGCAGGTGATGACGGCGGAACTGCCCGAAGGGTTCAACCCTGGCCCCGCGCAAGAACTCATCCCGCGGCACGGGTTCCGCCCCTCCAGCCTGCCCACGGTGATGCGCAAAGCCTTCGATCTGCACAAGGGGAGCTAGGTCACGCTGCGCCCCTCTTGGGTTTTCAGATCTTTGCGCCTAGGGTCGGCCAAGACGCGCGCTGACTGATTGGGAGACACTGGCATGATTGCCCCCGAAACCCTTGCCCGCTGGCAAAGCGCCCTGCCGTTCTGGATGTCCTTTCTGCTGCTGCCGCTGGTCTGGATTGCCGCTCTGCAGGGCGGCTGGGCGCTGCTGCTGCCGCCGCTGGTGACCTGGCATCTGTTTGCGGTGCTGGACGGAATGTTCGGGCTCAATCTGGAAGACGCCGACCCCGAAACGCCGGACAGCGACTTGAAATGGTACAAGGCGCTGACCGCGGCCTGGGTGCCGCTGCAATTCATAACGCTGTTCGGGCTGATCTGGTACGTGAGCGACGCCGAGCACCTGAACGGTTTCGAGAAATTCGCCGCGTTCTTTGGCGTTGGCGTGGTGACCGGCGCCGTCGGCATCACCTACAGTCACGAGCTGATGCACCAGTCCAGCCGGGTTGAGCGCTGGCTGGGGGATATCCTTCTGGCAATGGTGCTCTACTCCCATTTCCGGTCCGAGCACCTGCTGGTGCATCACCGCTATGTCGGCACCCCGCGGGATCCGGTCACCGCGCGCTACAACGAAGGCTTCCACCGCTTCTATCCGCGGGTGCTGCGGCAATGCTGGCACTCTGCCTTCCGCGCCGAAAAGGAGAAGCTGGCGAAAAAGAACCGCCCCTGGACCGACCGCTCCAATCCGTTCTTCCGCTATTGGGCACTGCAGGCGGCCATGGTGCTGCTGGCGCTGCTGCTGGGCGGCGTAAGCGGCGTGCTGTTGTTCCTGGTGCAGGCCGGCACCGCCATCTGGCAGCTCGAGGTGGTCAACTATGTCGAGCATTACGGGCTGACCCGCAAACACCTGGGCGACGGCAAGTATGAGCCCGTCCAGCCGCGGCACTCCTGGAATGCGGCGCACAAGGCGTCGAACTGGCTGCTGATCAATCTGCAGCGCCACTCCGATCACCATTACAAGCCGAACCGCCGCTTTCCGCTGCTGCAGAACTACACCGAGGCCGACGCGCCGCAGCTGCCTTATGGCTACCCGGTGATGACCATCGCCGCGATGATCCCGCCCCTGTGGCGGCGGGTGATGAACCCGCGGGTCCGCCGCTGGCGGCAGCGGTACTATCCCGAAATCACCGACTGGCACGCCTATAACAAGGCGCAGAACCCGCAGCCAAGGTAAGGCTCAGTCCCAGGCCAGCACGGTCATCGGCTCATCCAGCCCGCGCACCTCTTGCCCGGGGTGCCGGGTGCAGCCCTCCAGCAGGTCCAGCCCCGCCTGTTCCGCCTTGACCTGCTCCGCCATCGTTTCGCTGATCACGATCCTGGCCTGCAGCTTGCGGGTCAGGCTCTCCAGCCGTGCGGCAACATTCACCGTCATGCCGATCACTGCGTATTCCAGGCGGTTGGCACCGATGTCGCCCAGCAGCGCCTCGCCGTAGTGTATACCGATCCCGGCCCGGATCTCGGGCTTGCCCTGTTTCGCGCGCTCCCGGTTCCATTGCTCCAGCGACGCCCGCATGGCATGGGCACAGGCCAGCGCATTGCCGGCATCCTGCTGACCCGCTACCGGCGTGCCGAAAGTCGCCATCAGCCCGTCGCCCAGGTATTTGTCCAGCGTGCCGTGATGGCGGAACACCTCGCGCTCCATCCGGCCGTGAAATTCCCGCAGCAAGTCAATCACCGCCCGCGGGTCCAGCCCCGCCGACAGCCGGGTAAAGCCGACGATATCGATGAACAGCACCGCCACGTTCTGGCTGCGGACCTGTTTCAGCGGCTCGTCGTTCTGCGACAGCTGCTCGACCACATTGGGCGAGAAGTAGCGCGACAGGTTGGCCCGCTCCCGGGTCAGGCTGGCATTGCTCCTCAGCAGCCCGTTGAACCGGCGCACCGAGAACCCCAGCGTCACCGCCACCAGCACAAAGACCACCGCCTCCTGCACCCGCAACTGGACCACGAAACTGTTGGGGTCGAAAAACTGTGCCAGCTTCGGACTGAAGCCAAGGGCCGCGTTCACCGCTTCCGAAACGCCCGGAACCGGGCTGGAGAACCACCAGGCAAGGGCCAGCGCGCTCAGCCACATCGCTGCCGTCCATGTGCCGATAGCAATCACCGTGCGCCAGGAATACGCCATGGTGCCAGCCGCAAGGATGACAAAGAAATACTGAAAGTTGTCGAACCGGTACTGCATGGCCACCGGCAGGCCGCGGCTGTCAAACGGATTGGGAGCGACCATCCCGTAGGTCATGATGAGGAGGTCGAGGAAGATCAGGAACAGCTCCAGACGCGACCTGCCGACCTTGCCCGCCCGGCTGATAAACCAGCCATTGAGGCACAACAGCGCAAGAATGCCGTGGTAATAGAGCACGCTCCAGACCGGGTTCAGGAAAACGATGAAGACCGCGATGATGGGCAGCGCGATCCAGCGCGCCCGCACCGCAAGCTGCAGCCCGCGCCGCTTGTGCTCATCCAGCGCCGCTTCCGCGAATCGGCTTTCCGCAGGCGAGACCTGCTGCAAGCTGCCGGTTTCCGCCGCCTTGGCGGCGCTGGTTCCAGACGCAAACGCGGTATCGGTCATCGGCTTTCCCTCCTGCCCGCTGGCTGCTGCAGCGCCGGCACTTCAGATAAATGCCCCGCAATGCACAGGGAATAGCGCATTGGACCGCACCGGCGCAAAAAACCCCGCCTTGGACAGGCGGGGCAAGGTGTGCGCCTGCGCAAAAGCACAGGCACCTGCAATAGACTGTTGTGTTCTGAAACCGTGACCGTCAGTTCTGCATCTCGGCCCGGATCTGCTGGCGCAGCACGTCGATCGGCACCGTCTTGCCGTCGCGCTTGAAGCACCAGTAGGTCCAGCCGTTGCAGGACGGCGCGTTTTCCAGATGCGCGCCCACCTGATGGATCGAGCCCTTGATGTTGTCGCCGATCAGCGTGCCGTCAGCACGCACCTTGGCCTTGTGGCGGCGGTTCATCGAGTAAAGCTCTTCGCCCGGGCGCAGCATGCCGCGCTCCACCAGCTGGCCGAACGGCACCCGCGGCGCCGCGCGTTTGCTGGCGGAAACCTCCAGCGCCTCGCGGTCGAACTTGCGCACCGCCTTGATCCGCTTCTCTGCCACCTTGCGGTAGGCTTCCTCACGCTCGATGCCGATGAATTCGCGCCCCAGCATCTTGGCCACCGCGCCGGTGGTGCCGGTGCCAAAGAACGGGTCCAGCACCACGTCGCCCGGGTTGGTCGCGCCAACCAGGATCCGGTGCAGCAGCGATTCCGGCTTCTGGGTCGGATGCGCCTTGTCGCCGTTCTCGTCCTTGATCCGCTCATGGCCGGTGCAGATCGGCAGCACCCAGTCGCTGCGCATCTGGATGCCTTCGTTCAGCGCCTTCAGCGCCTCATAGTTGAAGGTGTATTTCGCGCCTTCCGACTTCGATGCCCAGATCATCGTCTCATGCGCGTTGGTGAACCGCTTGCCGCGGAAGTTCGGCATCGGGTTCGACTTGCGCCAGATCACGTCGTTCAGCACCCAATAGCCTTCGTCCTGCAGCACGGCGCCGACACGGAAGATATTGTGGTACGAGCCGATCACCCAGATCGAGCCGTTCGGTTTCAGCACCCGGCGCGCCGCCTTCAGCCACTCGCGGGTGAACTGGTCATAGGCCTGGAAGCTGGAGAACTGGTCCCAGTGATCGTCCACGGCATCGACTTTGGAGTTGTCGGGACGGTGCAGCTGGCCTTTCAGCTGCAGGTTATACGGCGGATCCGCAAAGATCAGATCGACCGAATTGGCCGGCAGACTGTTCATTGCTTCGACGCAGTCCCCGCCAATAATCGTGTTTAAAGGGAGCGCTGCCGCGCCCTTTGTCATGGTTTTATTCATTGCTCTGCCTCATAACCGCGGCGCATTTTTGCGCTCATTAGGTTGTCCACAGGATGAGTCATCGCGGATTCGAGGTCAATTTGTTTATTATAACAACGCGCTACGGTTCACTCTTGATACAAGATATTGTGTACCGGCTTAAACGAGCGCCGATGATGTGGGGTCACACCCAGCTGAACTAGCGCCTCGCGGTGCTGTTTCGAGGGATAGCCTGCATTTTTCTCCCAGCCATATCCCGGGAACTGTTGCGCCAAATCCACCATGATCCGGTCGCGTGCCAGTTTGGCGATGATCGACGCCGCAGCAATCGACAGGGATTTGGCATCGCCTTTGACGACCGCTTCGCAGGGCAAGGTCAGCCCCTTGGGGATCAGGTTGCCGTCGATCAGCAGGTAATCCGGCGCCGGGTCCAGCGCCGCGACCGCACGCTCCATCGCCAGGTGGGAGGCGCGCAAAATATTCAGGGAATCAATCTCTTCCACCGTTGCGTGGGCAATGGCCGCCTGCGCGGAGGACAGGATCTTGCCTTCCAGCGCCTCGCGCTTTTTCAGGCTCAGTTTCTTGGAGTCGTTCAGGCCTTCGGGGATTGCGGCCGCATCCAGGACAACAGCCGCGGCCGTCACCGGCCCGGCCAGCGGCCCGCGGCCCACCTCATCCACTCCGGCAATCCTCAGGTGCCCTTGCGCAAGGGCGGCGGCTTCAAGGCTGTAATCGGGCTGTGTCATCCTCCCGTCAAAGCCAATGCCTGCCGGTTATGCAAGGGCAGCCGCAAAAAAAGGGGGGCCGAAGCCCCCCAGTTTGCTGCTGCTCGAATCTGCACGCCAGCTCAGCGCCGCACCAGCCGGTAACCGTGGCTGTTGAGGCAGCCCGGTTTGTAGGCGGTGCGATAGCGCTTGCCGTTCCAGAACGTCACCCGGCAGGACTGCGGCAGGGCCTTTGTGTAGCCATAGCTGCGCTCCAGGCAGCCTTTGCCGACCAGCGGGTGGTTGCGGCTGTAGCGCGGGAAATACTTCAGGCAATGGGACGGCAGGTCATAGCGGCGCACCCGGGGCGGCAGCGGTTTCACATAGCCATCGTGCCGGTTGTAGCCCCGGTACTTGTGGCCGCCATGGGAATGGTTGTGGGGCGGCGGCGTGTAGTTATGCGTCACCGCATGGTCATCCTTATCTCTCGAATGCTTGATGGCAGCGCCAAGGATTCCCAGCAGCGCCAGGCCGCCGAGGATTTTTGCGACGTCTTCATCGGCGCGGGCGGGGGCCGCCGAAAAGCCGGTGATGGCGATGGCTACAGCTACGATCAAAGCAATGAATTTGCGGTGCGGTTGCGGGCGGGGTGTCCGGGTCATATCAGGACCTTTCTCAAAATAGATTGTCGCGCAGCCAATGCGCCTTGATGACCCCAGCCTGCTCCCGCCCCTGCCGGACAGGCAATATCGGCCCCTTGTTATCGGATAACAGCCTGCTCAACCCCCTGCGGTTATTGAATTTCACACCACAGAACCGCAGGATGCCCTCATGAAACAGCACCTCCTGATAGCCGCCCTTGCGGCCGCCCTTCTGGCGCTCTCCCCCCCGGCGCATGCCGCCGAATGCTATGCCGACTACAAGGCCAAGCAGGACAACCCCTTGCGCCTGCATTATGGCGTGATCCAGCTCTCCGGCCCCTGTCAGAAGAAGGCCGCCAGGAGCGAAATCCAGGCGCGTATCGCGTCCGATGGATGGAAGCTCCTGAATGTCCTGTCCGTCTTCGGCCCCGAAGGCCTGCAGCAAAGGAGGGCCAATGCCGGATCCTACTATCTCCGTTTCTGAGGCCCGCGCGGCCGGCAGCAAGGTGATCGCTTTTGGCATCGCCGCCATCGTCGCGCTGCTGGCGGTTGCCGGCACGGTGCTGCTGCTGACCCTGCCGGATGCCAATGCCTTCAACGCGCGCGTTGAGCGGCTGTTTGTCGAAAACGACCTGACCGCCCAGGCCGAAATCAAACTGCTGGAAATCCTGGCCCAGTCCGGCACTGCCTTTGCGGACACGCTGACCAGCTACCGGATGGTGATCTTTGTTTTGCTGGTCTTTGCCACCGCGATGATGGTCGCGGCGCTGGCCGTGCTGGGAATGCTGGTGATGCTGAACCGCCGCATGGCGCAGATCGAACGGTCTGGCATTCAGGTTAATGAGCTGCTGATCAGCCGCGATGAAAACACCGTCTACCTCAACAACATGGGGTTCAAGCTGACGCCCGCGGCGATGGAAACCCTGGCGGTCCTGGCCGAGGCCCGGCTGGACGACGACGTGCTGTCGGGCGCCGAGATCGAGGCGGTCATCTCAGGCCGCACTTCGGCCGATTGCGAAGAGGCCGCCGGCGCCACCCGGATCAAGCGGCTGCGGGACACGCTGGGCAACCAGATGGTCAGTGAGCTGCTGGTCAAGAACATCGCCAAGCGCGGCTACGTGCTGGCCATCAGCAAGGACGTGATCCGCATGGTCTGACCTGCTGGCTCCGGTTCGCTCAATATCATGTGTTCCGCTCTGGAATTCCGGTCCGCAAACACCAGATAGAGCAGAACCGGCCTATGCCGGCCGGTCCTGGATGCCGCCACAAGGACAAGGACCTCAGGGATGGATGTACAGGTGCAGACCCGCAACCGGGGCTACGGTATTGTCGTCGAGCCGCTGCACGGCTTGGTAACTGCCCGGCGCAACGGCATCATCCTGGCGCAAAGCACCCACGCCAAGGTGATGTATGAAACCCGCCTTCCCCCGGCGATCTACTTCCCGGCAGAAGACGTCACCGCGCCGCTCTCCCCCCATACCGACCTGCAGACGTTTTGCCCGTTCAAAGGCACCGCCAGCTACCGCGACATCCTGCTGCCCGGCGACCGCGTGCAAAACGGTGTCTGGGCCTATGAGGACGCGATGCCCGAGGCCGCGGCGATTTCCGGCCATATCGGTTTCATGCCCGGCGCAGAGGCTGAATTCGACCTGGGCCGGAACAAGGTGGAGATGCCGGACTACGGCAATATCTCCGGCCCAGTGATCGACTGGCTGCTGCGCGATGCCGCCTTGGTGCCAACCCCGGAAGAGCTCACCGCCGCCCTGGCAGAGAAATTCGTGGAACAGGGCATTCACCTCTCCCGCCTCGCGGTCATGGCCTGGTCGCTGCACCCGATGATCGCAGGCAAGAACTATATCTGGCAAAGGAAGACCGGCGAGGTCACCACCTACGCGCCGTCTTACGAAATTCACGACCACCCGGCCTACCAGAACAGCCCGCTGCGGCATGTGTCCAACGGCCTGGGCGGGGTGCGCCACCGGCTCGGCAGCTGCTGCTCGGACGACGCCTTTCCGATCCTCGAAGACCTGCGCAAGGAGGGGGCCACCGATTATGTCGCCATGCCGCTGCGGTTCTCCGACGGGCGCATCAATGTGCTGACCCTGACCAGCGACCACCCGAACGGCTTCTCCACCGCCAACCTGGGGCTGATCTTCGAATGCTCCGACGTGATTGCCCGCTACTATGAGATCTTCATGCAGCGCGAAAACGCCCAGTCGCTCTTGGAAACCTACGTCGGCAAGCGCACCGGTGCCCGGGTGCTTGGCGGCGAGATTCGCCGCGGCGACGGCGACGAGATCGACGCTGCCATCATGTTCTGCGACCTGCGCGGCTCAACCCGGCTGGAGGAGCAGCTAGGCCGCCAGGACTATATCGCGCTTCTGAACCAGTTCTTCGAGACCGCCTCGACCATCGTGCATGATCACGGCGGCGAGGTGCTCAAGTTCATCGGCGACGCGGTGCTGGCGGTGTTCCCGGCCGGCAGCGACCCTGAAAAGGCGCGCACCCAGGCGCTGGACAGCGCCCGCGCCATCGTCGCCCGGCTGGAGGAAATCGCGGGCGAGGAAGACGGCCACCGCTGCGAAGCCGCCATCGGCATCGCCTATGGCCGGGTGACCTATGGCAACGTCGGCTCGCGGGAGCGGCTGGACTTCACGGTGATCGGCCAGGCCGCCAATATCGCGGCCCGGCTGGGCGATTACGGCAAGAGGGTCGACTATCCGGTCGTCGTCAGCTGTGACATTCTGAAAGATCCGGCGCAGGGGATACCTCTCGGCGCAGTCAGCCTGCACAATGTTTCCCAGCCGGTGACCTGCTATGCCATCCCGGCCAGAACCGAACCGCAAGCCGCCGCCGAATAACCCCGCTTCCGCCTGTTCTGCCGCGGGTCAAGGGCGGCGCAGCCGCCGCGCTTTGGCGCGGTTCACCCTTGAGGCGGGGATGAGCAGCAACACTGGAAACGGGCCTTCAGGGCAAGCCTGCCCCTGAAGGCCTTCTCGGCAGAACCCCTTGCGCCCTGCCCGCAGGGCAGGGCCACGCCCAAGGCTGCTTTGCCGGCATCTTCGATGCAGGCAACAGGCGCGGGAGCTCTCCCCCTTGCGCCGCACTCAACCGGTCACAACCCCGCGCTGCGCCTCATCCCCCATGGAGACCAGCAGCGGGTCCTTCGCCTGGCGCGCCTTGAAGGCCTCCTTGCCAGTCATTCCCTGCCAGCCGCCTTGCACCAGCGACTGCGCCACCGCGCCTCCCAGCGTTGTGCCGGGGCCGGTTACGATGAACAGATCCGGCGCAAACTCCAAGGCCGCATTCTGCACCGCACGGGTGAAATCATAGGCCTCCACCACCTGATGCCCCAGCGTGTAGTTCCACAGGGCCCGTGTGTCCGTCGCACCCGGCCACCAGATCTGCCCGCGCCCGTCGATCAGCGGCACCGCCGGCTGGGTGAACATCTCCGCCCTCAGCCGCTTGCGCCCTTCTGCCGCCACCGGCGCCTGCAGCGCGGTATGAAACGCTGCATGGTTGGCCAGCCGCATCGGAAACCGCTCCTCTATCACAGGCACTGCCGCCTCAAATGCCGCCAGTCCGGCCTCATTGCCGGCCAGCACCAGCAGCCCGCCCAGATCAATTGAAAGCCCCAGATCATGCCCCTCGCGCGCATTGATTTCTGCCGCCAGCGCCAGCAGCTCCGCCTTGCGCGCGGGATCATTTTGCCAATCCGGCCCGGCAAAGGGATAGACCAGCTGGCCGCCGATCAGCTGCTCTTGCATCAGCGTGCCCATGGTGTTCACCACCTCGAACCCGTCCGCCGCACTCAGCGCCCCGGCCGCCGCCAGCGCGATATACCAGCCCATCGAGTTGCCGGTCACCGCAACCACCTCGATATCCTCCGCCAGCGACTGCGCATCCGCCAGTGCGGACGCATAGATCAGCGGCGAGGCAATATCTCCGCGGGAGTATTTCGACACCGAAAACCGGGTGGCGCCATCCAGCGCCGTGACCTCTTCCTGCCCGGCATCCTGGCGCTGTGCGTCAAAGCCCGCAAACAGCGCCGCCTTGTCCGCATGATGGCGGTGAAGATACCCCAACTCCGCCTTGTTGTAGGTGCCCCGGCCCGGGCAGATCAGAACAGCGGTGCGGGTCATTTTTTGCCTCCTGCCAGCTTCAATGCAGCCTCAATGATGCTGTCCTTCGACGGCAGCGTAGCGCCATAGGCAGGCCCGGTTGCAATGAAGCAATCGCTGGCGGCGATCCGCGCCGTAGGGATTTCGCTTTGCTCCGCAAACAGCGCCATCAGCGCCTCCGACTGGCTGCCGGTGATGCGGCATTCATCGACTATCAGCACGTTCTTGCACCCCTTGACGGCTTCCAGCAGCGCCGCCTCCGGCAAGGGCGCCAGCCAGCGCAGGTCCACAATCCGGGCCTTCACGCCCTGCGCCGCCAGCTCTGCCTGCGCCTGGGTGGAAAGGTACCGCCCGTTGCCATAGGTCACGATGGCCAGATCCGCACCCTCACCATGCACTCCAACCTCGCCCAACCCAATGCGCCGGTCTGGCGAAGGGTAGGTCCGCATCCAGCCGCCATCCTTGGCCTCGTGCAGATCCCGCATCGGATAGAGCGCAATGGGCTCGACAAAGACCACCACCCGCTGCTCCTCGCGCGCCAGCCGCACCGCCTCGCGCATCATCATCGCCGCCTCGGCCCCGTCCGACGGGCAGGCAATCACCAGCCCCGGAATATCGCGCAGCACCGCCAGCGAGTTGTCGTTGTGGAAATGGCCGCCAAAGCCCTTCTGGTAGCCCAGACCGGCAATCCGCAGCACCATCGGGTTGGAGAACTGCCCGTTGGAAAAAAACGGCAAGGTCGCCGCTTCGCCGCGCAGCTGGTCCTCCGCGTTGTGCAGGTATGCGAGGAACTGAATCTCCGGGATGGGCAGAAAGCCGTTGTGCCCCATGCCAATCGCCAGCCCCAGGATCGATTGCTCATCCAGCAAAGTATCAATCACCCGGTCCGGCCCGAACCGCTGCTGCAGCTTCTGGCTGACGCCATAAACCCCGCCCTTGCGGCCCACATCCTCGCCCATCATGGCGATTTCGCCGTGCTCCAGCATCAGGTCGGTCAGCGCCCAGTTTATGAGCCGCGACATCGGCTGCGGCTCCTCCATCGCGCGCATGTCGCTGCCAAAGGCCTCCGCGCGCACCTCGGCACTGGGGCCATTGGTCGGCGCACACTGCCGCTTCGGCGGGATCAGGCTGGCCACGACATCCTCTGCGGTTTTCAAATGCGGCCGCGTCACCGCCTCAGCCCGGATCCGCTCCACCCGCGCGCAAGTGTCCGTATAGATCTTCAGCGCTTCCGCCGACTGCAACGCGCCTGCCTCCTTCAGCAGCCGCACCGAATGCAACAGCGGATCATTGGCCTCATCCGCCTCCACCTCTGCCTTCGCCATATAGGTGGTGGGCACATCCGCCCCGGCATGGCCGTACAGCCGCACGGTGCGCAAATGCAGAAAAGCAGGTTTCTTGCGGGTCCGCACATATTCCGCCGCCTCCTGCGCCACCGCATAGGCGTTGTAGATATCCAGCCCGTCGGCCTTGAAGTACCGGATGCCGGGCCGCCCCGCCATCGAGGCCTCGATCCAGCCCTTCGGCGTCTTGGTCGAAATGCCGATACCGTTGTCCTCGCAGACAAACAGCAGCGGCAGCGGCGTCGACTGCACCGAGGTCCAGCCTGCCGTGTTGATCGCCCCCTGCGCGGTCGAGTGATTGGCGGATGCATCGCCGAAGGAGCACATGACGATGGCATCCTCCGGCAGCACCTGATGCTCCGGCTGGTGCCGCTTGGCCGCGCCGATGGAATAGGCCGCCCCCACCGCCTTGGGCAGATGCGAGGCAATGGTCGAGGTCTGCGGCGGGATCATCAGCGCCTTGGAGCCCAGCACCTTGTGCCGCCCGCCCGAGGTCGGATCCTCGCTGGAGCAGGCAAAGGACAGCAGCATGTCCCAGGCAATCCGCTGCCCCGGCACCTGGTCCGCGCGGGCAATCTGAAACGCCGCGTCACGGTAGTGGAGAAACGCCATATCGGCCGGACGCAACGCCCGCGCCACCGCCGCCATGCCCTCATGCCCGGAGGAGCCGATGGTGTAAAACCCCTCCCCCGCCTTTTGCATCGCCCGGCTGGTCAGATCCAGCGCCCGGCTCAGGACCTGCGCGCGAAAGGTGCCAACGGCCTCCGCCGCACCAAGCGGCCCTGCAGGCGCGGCACCTGCAGGCAGGCTCCCGGCCTGAACCCGGTCCAGGAAATTCTGATGCACGATCTGGGCGCGGTCCATGCGGCCTCCTTGGAACAATTGCTGTGTGCAGTTATCCGCGAAACCTTCGTCCAACGCCAATGAGATTGCGTACTGCTGCCATTCCGAAATGGAATGGCAAGCAGCTGAATCAGTCCGAACCTTCACATCAGCGTGGGACAGCTGGCAAACCGGCAGAACCAGGCTAGTAGTGACCTGCACCCTTTGCCCCGCACGGAAGCTATCGCGCGGGGCAGCCTTGATCAGGACAGGTCACCAGCCCGGCAGCACAGGAAAAGGGCGGCCATCGCGGTCACTCTGCCGCAACTGCGCCGGCACGGCGGCCCAGCGCACCGCTCACCTGCCCGCTACCGCACGACGAATTGGTCCAGCTACAACGATGCGCTCAGGAAGCGCGGTTCGCTCCTGATCTGGCTGGACAAAGAAATGACCTGGCTTGCGCCGCATGAAGGGCGGCCAGGGCGCCCAGCCCAAAGTCGGACAGTTGCGCTCTGCGGCTCTACCCGTCGGTCTTTGTGAGTCCAGAAGGACACAGGCCCAAGAAAATTGATTCTTCTAACAATGGCTTAACCTTAGGCCCCGTATAACACCATTGCGAATATTTCGAATAGGCCCATATATGAGGCAGGCTAGGAGGACTAATAATGACGGCCCAACAAGCATTCGATAACCGGCTGCCAACAGAAATTGACATAAAAAACGCTGACCAACTCCGCGAAATTTTAGCCTCGGCAATGGAAGATGGCGGGCAAGAGCCGCGCATCAAGTTTGCGGACAGAAAGGGTAAGACTTCTGATGTTGTTCTGACCCCAAGCATCGCTGAAACCTTCCTATCCATTCTTCGGCTGATCTCGAGCGGTAGGGGGTTCCACGTCATTCCATACAAAGCAGAACTGACGACCCAGCAAGCAGCAGATTTCCTCAATGTATCGCGCCCCTTCTTGATCAAGCTCTTAGAGAAGGATGCCATTTCATACACCAAGGTTGGGAGGCATAGGCGCATCAAAGCGGAGGATCTTTTTGCCTACAAGGATCAGCGGGATAGTGAACGTTCAGCTGCGCTGGAAGCGTTAGCGCGAGAAGACGCCAATTTAGGGCAAATCTAACTGTGGTTGCGAACAGATTCACAGTCATACTGGATGCAAACGTTCTTTTTGGTGCCTTGCATCGTAACATAGCCTTAACCCTTGCCGAGGGCGGCTTTTTCCGGCCTCGGTGGTCGAAACAGATCCTGGAGGAATTTGAGCGCAACCTAGGTAAGCGGATTGGAGCGGAAAAGGTGAAGCTGCAAAGGGCTAGGATCGAAGCAGCCTTCCCCGAAGCTGAAGTTGAGATTTCACTCGAAGCCCAGGCGAGACTGACTTTGCCCGATGATGATGACCGGCACGTCCTTGCCGCGGCGATAAAAGCTCGTGCAGCACAGATTGTAACCGACAATCTCAAAGACTTTCCTAGTGATGTTTTGGATACTCATGAAATTGAGGTGGTCACTCCGGACCATCTTTTTGCCCACACGATAGAGCTGTCGGAGATAGAAGCCGTCTCGCACCTTAGAAGAATGCGTGAGCGTTTTGCGGATCCCAAAATCTCAGCCAGCGCCTTAATCTTGAAATGCGAGCAAGTTGGCCTGACCGAAACAGCGAGCATCTTGGACGAATACGAACCGTTCCTCTGAAACTAGAACACCTAGCACTCAAGCTGCCTGATGGCAGGCCGGGTGTTATCCGAACACTGCTGCTTAGTTGGTGCCCGGCACCTTCTCGCTGAATGATTTGAGCCATTTCGGAACGCGCAGGTATCAGCAAGCGCAATTGGGCCCCTTAATGGGGCTGGAAGGACAGTGACAAACTTAAGTCTCTAATTTCACTCAATTTTCATTGATAAAGTGGTGCCTCAAGAGGGACTCGAACCCCCGACCTTGTCCTTACGAAGGACCTGCTCTACCAGCTGAGCTATTGAGGCACGCGACGCGTCCTTTAACCGCGCAGGCCTCCGTTGTCCAGAGTCGCTTTAATCTCCTGCAGCAGCATCGCACGATCTCCCAATGCATTACTCTGCATCAGTGCGTGCCCTTGAAACGGCGGGGCGCGGTGCAAACCGGCGGACATTCCGCGCAGCCATACCTGCGGGAAGGAAGCCATTTGCAGGTTCAGCTGCAAATCCCCGGAAACCTAGCACTCAGCACGTTATTTCCGTTTGACGCCCCTTGAAAACCACCTTATACGCCGGTTCCACGACACCTGCCCAGGTGGCGGAATTGGTAGACGCGCTAGCTTCAGGTGCTAGTGTCCGTATGGACGTGGAGGTTCGAGTCCTCTCCTGGGCACCATTCCCCGGCATGTATAATCCGAACCGCACCGGCTGACGGGCGCGCCTGTGTCTCTGCCCGCGTAAACCAGCTTGCCCCGGCGCAGTTGAGTTTAAGGGCTAAAGCGCCTATCTCCTCCCCAGCACTTGCCGGCGCGGTGATCATCAAAAGGGAATTCCAGTGGCCAACCACCTGTACAAAAACGACCTGCCCGACGGGCTGGACCTCGGTCCCGTTGTCGCCATCGACTGCGAGACCATGGGGCTGAACCCGCACCGCGACCGGCTCTGCGTGATCCAGATGTCGGGCGGCGACGGCGATGCGCACATCGTGCAGGTGGAAAAGGGCCAGACCGCGGCCCCCAACCTGTGCCGGATGCTGGAAGACCCGAGTGTGCTGAAGCTGTTTCATTTCGGCCGGTTCGACATTGCCGCCATGTACCACGCCTTCGGCGCCCTGGCGGCACCGGTTTACTGCACCAAGATCGCCAGCCGCCTGGTGCGCACCTACACCGACCGCCATGGTCTCAAGAACCTGACCCAGGAGCTCTTGGGCATCGACATCTCCAAACAGCAGCAGATGAGCGACTGGGGCGCCGAAGAGCTGACCGAGGCGCAGCTCGACTATGCCGCCTCGGACGTCTTGCACCTGCACAAGCTGCGCGAGGCGCTGGACAAGCGGCTGGCCCGCGAGGGCCGCACTGAGATGGCCCAGGCCTGCTTCGACTTCCTCCCCATGCGCGCCAAGCTGGACCTGGCCGGCTGGCCCGAAACGGACATCTTTGCCCACTCATGACCGACGCAGAAAAATTCCTCGTCACCGCGCGGCAGGTGATCACCGATGAGGCGCAGGCGCTGAACACCCTGGCCGAGAGCCTGGACGAGCGCTTTGCCGAAGCGGTGCAGCTGATTTTGCAGGCTAAGGGCCGCATCATCGTCAGCGGCATCGGCAAGTCCGGCCATATCGGCCACAAGATCGCCGCCACACTGGCCTCCACCGGCACGCCGGCCTATTTCGTGCACCCGGCCGAGGCCAGCCACGGCGACCTGGGCATGCTGTCCGAAGGCGACGTGGTGCTGGCAATCTCCAACTCGGGCGAGGCGCCGGAGCTGGCCAACCTGCTGGCCTTCACCCGCCGCTTTGCGATTCCGCTGATCGGGCTGTCCAGCAAGATGGACAGCACCCTGATGAAGCAGTCGGATGTGCACCTGCAGATCCCCTCGCTGGGCGAGGCCTGCGGTTTTGGCATGGTGCCGTCGATCTCCACCACGCTCACCCTGGCGATGGGCGATGCGCTGGCGATTGCGCTGATGAAGCACCGCGACTTCCGCCCGGAGAACTTCCGTGATTTCCACCCGGGCGGCAAGCTGGGCGCGCAGCTCAGCAAAGTGCGCGACCTGATGCATGCGGGCGATGCCCTGCCGCTGGTGGGCGAGGACACCCCGATGGCCGACGCGCTGATCGAAATCAGCCAGAAGGGCTTTGGCGTCGCGGGCGTGGCAGCCGCCGACGGTTCTCTGGCCGGCATCATCACCGACGGCGACCTGCGCCGCCACATGGACGGGCTGCTGAACAAGACCGCGGCGGAGGTGATGACCACCGGCCCCGCCACCATCGCCCCCGGCGCCATGGCGCAGGAGGCGGTCGCGGTGATGAACCAGCGCAAGATCACCTGCCTGTTTGTGGTCGATCCGGACAACGGGCAGAAGGCCGAGGGCCTCCTGCACATCCACGACTGCCTGCGCGCAGGCCTGGGCTGACTTGGGCCAGGGGGAGCTGACAATGGACAGCCATTCCAGAGCCGTTGCCTATCTCAAGGTGCTGCTGCCGCTGGCGGCCCTGGTTCTGATGTCCACCCTGTTCCTGATCTCGCGGGGGGTGAACACCGAGGCGGTGATCCCCTTTGCGCAAAAGGAGATCGAGGACCGGATGAAAGGCCAGCAGGTCACCGCGCCCTTCTTCTCCGGCACCACTGCGGGCGGGGATGAGATCATGGTCACCGCCGCGCTGGCGCGTCCCGGCGGCGACGGCACCCCGGCGGTTGCCAGCGATCTGTCCGCCGACATCCGGCTTGCCGGGGGCGGCCGGATCACCCTGGCGTCCGAGACCGGCGCCATTCACCCGGGCCAGGACATGGCGCGGTTCACCGGCAACGTGACAATCACCTCCGCCGACGGGCTTGTGGTCGAGACCGAGGAGCTGAACACCGCACTCAGCGGGCTGGAGGCCGACAGCCCAGGCCCGGTCCGCGCCACCGGCGCAATCGGCGAACTGACCGCAGGGAACATGCGCATTGGCGTTAAAACCGAAGGCGGCCCTGTCCATATGCTGTTCAAAAACGGGGTGAAGCTGATATACGATCCCCAGCAACCGGAAAGATAACCTGTGTCCTATTTGCGCGCATTGATTTTCTGCCTGCCGCTGGCGGTATTTCCCGGCCTCGCGGCAGCGCAAACGGCCTCCGTCGCCTTTGGCGCCGTCAAGGCCGACCCCAGCCAGCCCGTCGAAGTCACCGCCGACAATCTGGCGGTCAACCAGGCCGACGGATCCGCCGAATTCACCGGTAATGTCCTCATTGTGCAGGGCATCATGCGGCTGTCCGCCGACAAGGTGCTGGTGATTTACAAGACCGCGGACGACAGCGATGCCAAGGCCGGCATCGAAAAGCTTGAGGCGACCGGCAATGTGGTGCTGGTCAGCGGCCCCGACGCCGCCGAGTCAGAGCACGCCGAGTACACCATCGACAAGGGCACCATCGTGATGACCGGTAATGTGCTGCTCAGCCAGGAAAGCGGCACCCTGGCCTCGAACCGGCTGGAGGTGAACCTGACCTCGGGCACCGCCCAGATGGACGGCCGGGTGAAGACCATTCTGAACCCCAACGGCGGGCGCAACTGATGGCGAAACCCAACCTGACCGTGACCGAAGGCTCCTCCGGGCTGCGTATCGAGAGACTGCGCAAATCCTACCGCAAGCGGGTGGTGATCCGGGATGTCTCGATGTCGCTGAACCGCGGCGAGGTGGTGGCGCTGCTGGGCCCCAACGGCTCCGGCAAGACCACCAGCTTTTACGCCATTGCCGGCCTGGTATTTCCCGAAGCGGGCACCGTCAGCATCGACGGCCAGAACGTGACCGGCCTGCCGATGTACCGCCGCGCGCGGCTCGGCATCGGCTATCTGCCGCAGGAAATGTCGATCTTCCGCGGCCTGTCGGTGGAGGACAACATCTCCGCCGTGCTGGATATCTCGCAAAAGCACGAGCACAAGCGCCGCGAGCGGCTGGAAGAGCTGCTGTCGGACTTCTCGATCGAGCACCTGCGCCGCGCGCCCGCGCTGGCGCTGTCCGGCGGTGAGCGCCGCCGGGTCGAAATCGCCCGCTGCCTGGCCGCCGATCCCAAGTACCTGCTGCTCGACGAACCCTTTGCCGGCGTTGACCCGATCTCGGTCGGCGACATCCGCCATCTGGTGGCCGATCTCAAGAAGCGCGGCATCGGCGTGCTGATCACCGACCACAACGTGCGCGAAACGCTGGAGATCGTCGACCGCGCCTATATCCTCCACGACGGCCAGGTTCTGATGTCCGGCAGCCCCGAGGAAGTGGTGGAAAACGAGAACGTCCGCCGGGTCTATCTGGGCGACAATTTCCGCATCTCCTGAGCCGTTGCGCAGGCGGCGGGCAACTGGACAATCTGCCGGAAAGACTGAGTTCTTTTTCTGCGATATCCATTGACTCTCCCGCTGTCTTGCCGTCGAATTGACCCATGGCATACGCGCAGTCCGATGCAATCCGCTTAACAGCCTTGGGGACAGGGCCCGGATGGATGCACCCGGACGGCTGGCCTGCCCCCCGGTTCCGGACCTGACGTGACAACGCCAAGCTATTGTCTTGGCGGCGGGCCCGGCCGCAATAAATTGTGAAGGAGATCACATGCGTTATAAAATCAGCGGAAAACAGATCGACATCGGTGAAGCTCTGCAAACCCACGTGCAGAACGAGCTGGGTTCGGCCGTGCAGAAATATGCCGAACGCCCGACCGACGCGGCTGTGGTCTTTTCCCGTTCGGCGCATGAATATGTGTGTGAAGCCACCGTCCATCTGTCGACCGGGCTGAGCGCTCAGGCCAAGGCGCATGCAACGGAGATCTATGCCGCATTCGAGGCCTGCTGCGAAAAAATGGAAAAGCAGCTGCGCCGCTACAAACGCCGTCTGAAGGATCACCACAAGGACCGCAGCGAGCCGGTTGAACATTTGGGCGCCAACTCGTATATCCTCGCCTCTGAGGAAGCGGATACCGAACCGGACTCGCTGCAACCGATCATCGTCGCCGAAATGGAAACCCGCATTCCGTCGCTGTCGGTCGGGGAAGCGGTGATGCAGATGGAGCTTGCAGGCGCCCCGGTTCTGGTCTTCCGCAACGAAGGCAAGGACGGATTGAATGTGGTCTACCGCCGCGACGACGGCAACATCGGCTGGATCGATCCGTAAACACATCTAAGGCATCGGCGCCCCAACGGGGCGCCGGAACGGAGCAGACACATGCAGATTTCCAGCATCCTCAAGCCAGAGGCCGTCCGGGTTATCGGAGCGGTCTCGAGCAAGAAGCGGTTGTTCCAGGAAGTCGCAGATATTGCTCAGTCTGCCTATGGGCTGGACGCCCAGTCCACCGTTGAGGCCTTGCTGGACCGCGAGAGCCTCGGCCCCACCGGGGTCGGCCATGGCGTCGCCCTGCCCCACGCCCGGCTCGACAGCATCAGCGAGGTTTGCGGCGTTTTCCTGATCCTTGAGAAACCGCTGGATTTCGGCGCCGTCGACCGCCAGCCGGTGGATATCGCCTTTGCCCTGTTTGCGCCGGAGGATGCCGGTGTCGAACATCTGAAGGCCCTGGCGCTGGTGTCGCGCACCCTGCGGGAGCAAAGCTTCTGCACCAAGCTGCGCGCCAACCACGACCCGGCGACGCTGTACACCATCCTGACCGAGGGTCAGTCGGTCCAGGCCGCCTGACCCCCGCACCGCACCTCAACACGCACGATCGTTCTGCTGGCCAGCCGGGCAGCATGCAGCCGCAGATCCATAGGTGCGGTCACCGGCTGACACTGCGCCGTTTCCGCAAGCGCTCCCGCCCGTCATCGGCCGCCGTCCGGCGGCACTCTTCCCGTTGGGCCGGGCATGGGCCAGGGCCTGCGGCCCCGCCCCATGCGGCAGCGCCCTTTGGCCCGGTCTGAGTGTCAGCACCCAGCCCAGCGCCAGCCGCCGCGCCGCACTCTGTGCGGCGCCGGGCCCAAGGCCGCCAAGGGTGTTTGGCGCAGCCAATCATCCTGCGGGCGCGGGAGGGCCCCGCCTGCCTCAAGGATGCCGGATCAGTCTTCGCGCCAGGGCCCGAAGCCAAACGCCAGATAGTCGCGCTGATAAACCGAAGCGATCAGCGCCTCCAGCTCTGCGTCGTAGATATCGTCCAGCGCATATGGCCGCTCCGGCGCCGCAGCCGGCACCGGCGCAGGCTCCATCCGCCCCAGTTTCCGCGCCAGGGCCGGCAGATCCTCTGCCATCTCCGTCTCGCGGATCAGCAGGTCCGGCACCCCGACGCCGGCAAAGCCCTCCAGCGCCTGGCTCTGGCTGGCCCACTCCGCGTCCAGCCGGATCGAGGTCTGGCCCGCCAGGCTGGCCCGCACGAACTCCAGGAAGGCTGCAAACGCCTCCCGGTGCTGCGCCCGGGTATACCCCTCGTCCGGGCCCGCCTCCGGCACCGCCAGCCCGAACTGCCGCCGCAGCGTGTTGCGGATCTGCCGGAAGCTGCCCTCGCCGGCATTCAGGATCCGGCGGCAGAACACCGCATGCGCCCGCGCCGCCGGATGCCGCAGCACGGTGAAACTGCGGAACCCCTTGTTGCCGCGCTTCCATTGCCGCAGCTGTTTCTGGTTCATGCCCCGGATCAGCCCGTCCGGCGCAACCCGGTCCAGCCCCGCCATCCAGTGCATGACCTCCGCCTCCGGCCCGCCCTTCAGCGGCAGGTACAGAAGCGGCGTCACCACGCCTGCCACATAACCGGGTACCGCCGGCCCGCGGCGCGGCTCGAAGTTCGGCGTGCGGGTCAGGTTGAACCGGTCCAGGCCCGACAGCGCGTCCTGCATCTCGCCGGGATTGGCCACCTTGGCCACCACCGGCGCCGGATTCTGCCGCTTCAGGCTCTCATCCAGCGCCTCCAGCTGCTGCGCCGCTCCCAGCCAGCGGGCCAGCCCGTTCATCACCGCAACGCTCTGCAGATCCTCATAAGCCACATAGAACGCCGTTTGGCCCAGCATCTGCAGCCGGTTCAGCAGCGTCACCTGGAAATCCTGCAGCGTTTCCACATGGGCGGCAAATTCCGCCGCATCAAACCGTGCCTTGGCCTCCTTGCGGCGGTGCACATTGGTCAGCTTCCACTGCCCCGTCTCCTGGGCAATCTTCCACGACACGTAGCTGTCCAGCGGATTGCGGGTCAGCACGATCTTGGCGCAGCGCGGATCCTCCAGCATCAGATCCAGCACCCGCGGATCATGGTCATGAAAATAGCGGAAGCCCCCCAGCACCCCCGGCTGCGCCTTGATCTCCTGGATCAGCCGCGCCGGACCGGCCTCGCGCATGGCCTG
This sequence comes from Leisingera coralii, assembly GCF_049056525.1. Classification (NCBI taxonomy): domain Bacteria; kingdom Pseudomonadati; phylum Pseudomonadota; class Alphaproteobacteria; order Rhodobacterales; family Roseobacteraceae; genus Leisingera; species Leisingera coralii. The sequence continues at coordinate 81,126 of NZ_JBHUPT010000001.1, forward strand.
TGTCACCCCCAGGATCTGATCCGTATTCGGGTAGCCGATGAAATGCGGGTTGAAGGCCTCGCCATGGCAGGTGAGCCCGTCAAAGGCATTCAGATTGGTCTCCAGAAAATTGGACCCGGTCCGCATTTCGGCAAAGACAACAAAGTAATCGAAGGAGGGAGAGGACATCGGAAGTTATCGCACCAGATAGGGTTTGCGCTGCGGTTTGGAGAGGCTGACCGGGGTCTGCCCGACCGGGAAATCCCCCATCAGGTAAGGGTGCATGCCCTGGTTCTTCAAATTCTGCAGGAACTGGCCAAAGCCATCAAGATCCGTCATCTTCGGAGCCTCGCTCAGGTGCCGGGCCGCCACCGGGCCGATTTCGTCGATGATGGTCTGCAACGGTTCCATCGGCGCCTCGGCAAATTCCGCCATGCTCCAGATCCGCACCCGCGCCTTGGTCCATTGCGAGCGCAGGATCTTCAGCTGCTCCGCCTCGATCTGCTGCAGCCGCGCCGCCTCCTGCCGGAGCGCCGCGAAGTCGCGGTTGGACTTGAACAGCGGCACCGCCCAGGCGCCGCTGATCACCGAGACCTGCGCATTTGCATCCCGCGCCACCAGCCAGTTCACCGCCTGATTGTCGCGCGGCCCGAACTGAAAGCACTGGCGCTCGCCGCGGGTGTTCCAGATCAGGCTGGTGAGGAAGCTTTCCGGATTGTAGTCGCGCACCTTGGGACTGCCGTTGAGACAGCCATTGACCAGGCTCTGCCCCTGGGAGAATTCCGCCCCTTCCGGCGCAAAGATATGCCCGTGCACCCGGGCCCCGGTTGTCCGGGCCAGCCAGGTCTCAAAGTCCTCGAACAGCTCTGTAAAGCCTTGGAACACCGAATAGGGGCTGGAGGTGATCCCGTTTTCCGACCCGTGCCCGGGAAACCGGCTCTGCATGTACAGGCCGGGCCGGCCGCGGGTGCGCCGCTCCACCGCCTTGGCAAAGATCCGGTCGATCTTGCCGGGGTTCGGCTCTGTCCGTTTCATCGCCCCGGCGGTGTCGGTCAGAAACGCCTGATAGAGCCGTTCCGCATGCGGCCAGATCTTGCGCGCGACAAAGCAGTCGGACCGGCGCAGCAGCTGCAGATGATCGTCATAGAAGATATGCGGCTTGCCCTGGAAATCGAACTTGCTGAGCGTCAGCGAGCGGCTCTCGATATTGCTGGAATACTGCCGCACCAGGGTCTGGAAATAGCTTTCGTCCGGGATCCAGACCTTGCGGAAATAGGCGTCATAGACCGGGCGTTCCGGGTCCTCCAGGATCGCCGACAGGGTCTGCCGGGTCAGGCACCACCACTGGCTGCCCATATGCGGCACCAGCCCGGCCGGGATCCGGCGCCTGATGCGCAGCTTGCGCTGCAGCTCGACGTAGCGGTCGAACAGGTAGCGGTGCTTCTTCCAGGAGAACGGGAACCGCAGGGTGAACCGCTCCTGGCTCAAGCCGCCCACAATCCAGGGCACATCCGCGGTGGTGGCGCTTTCGATGAAATCGGTGCGCGGACGGGCCGCCAGGTAATCGATCAGCTCCTGCACCGGGCGCAGCGGCAGGCAGGAGCCCGAGGCGAGGTAGACATGGCGGACGCCGGGAAACTCCGCCAGCATCACCTCGGACGCGGCTTGCGAGGCGGCAACGATGCCCCAGGTGCCCCACTCGCAGCGGTGGCGGGTGGAAAAGCGGATCAGCGGATTGCCGTCCAGCGCCTCCCTGAAACGGCGGAACACCTGGCGGTCCACCTGGCTGTCCACATGCAGCACCACCGGGCAGCCGCTGGCGGTCCAGTGCCGGGCCACCTGCTCCGCCCGCTCCAGCGCGGTGTGGACCAGCATGACAACCCCAACCGTGCTCATGCCCAGTTCCCCTTGGACATCAGCCCCAGGATCTCAAGCTGGCGCCAGTTGATGTATTTCTCGCTCCACTTGCACCACAGCTCCGGCTGCTCCGACAGCTTGCCGGCATAGGCCTTGTACTCCACCGAGCCGGCATAATGCTGGCCGCGCACCAGCTCCTCCTGCGCCTTGGCGCTGAAGGTATCGAGGAACTTGGTATGCAGCAGCGCGCCGCTGGCCTTTTCGCCGCCGTCCGTCTCATAGACCTGGTTCAGCCCGCGCGGCAGCAGCGCATGGGTGGAGCTGGCATAGGCATAGCGGCGGTGCCATTTCACCAGCGGGATCTTGTTCAGCGCCGGCGCCTTCCTCGGCTGATCGGCAAAGAACACCCGCGCCCGCGGCCCGCCCTGGATCCACAGGTTGCCGTATTCCGGGTTGCGGCTGATGGTGTAGTTGCCGCTGTCGAACCAATGGGCAATCTCCAGCGGGTTCTGCCTCGCCTGATAGGGCACCTCGTCAATCCGGCCCTTGGGATAGACATCCAGCAGCATCGCTGAGAAGCTGCGGATCGCCGAATTGTCCAGCCAGTCGGTCAGCGCCCGGATCGGCCGCGTGTCGCAGAACGGGTAGATAAAGAACTCATCCGGGTCGACCACCAGCACCCAGTGGTCATGCGCGTATTTGCGCTTCAGATAGTTCATCCAGTCGATGCCAAAGCCTGCGCGCTTGTAGCTCGCCGTGGTGTGCCACAGCGAGACGTCCTCCATCCCGCGCAGATACTCCGCGGTGCCATCGGTGGAGCCATTGTCCACGAACAGGAAATGATTGATGCCGAGGCCGCGGTAATACTGCAGGAAATAAGGCAGCCGGATCTGCTCGTTGCGCATGGTGCAGACCAGCAGGATATCGCCGGGGCGGATGGCGCGGGTGTTGTCCTGAACAGGCCTCAGCTCACCGGATTTGCGCACCGCGCGGACAAGCCGCCGCTTGCGCCGCAACCGCATCCGGTAAGAATCCCAAAGCCCCACGTTCACTCCAAACCATTTTCCAGGGAGCGCGCCCGCCTGGCCAGACCGCCGTGGGCCTGCCGCAAGTTTCCGCACAATATGTCACGGGCACAGTCTATTAACAACGGATTTAGAAACGGTTACGCGGCCCTACGGCCCGGCTGCAACAGTCTGCGGCCGCCGGCCGCCTCACCAGGCAAGCGGTGTCATCAGGCCCAGCCGCGCCAGCTGCTCGGGTTCCTTGTACCGTTCGGACCCGGAATGCCACAGATCCGGCGCCCCTGCGATCCTGTCATAGTAGCTGTCGAATTGCTGCGGCGTGTGGAAATGCTGCCGGCGCTGTTTCTCCGTTCTGGATTTGGAAACAATCTCCGGCAGAAACTTCGTGTGCAGCAGCACCCCTGACGGCGCCGCACCGCCCGGTCCGTCATACAGCGCATTCAGCCGCCGCGGCAGCAGCGAATGGGTTGAGTTTATATAGGCAAAGCGCCGGTTCCAGCGGACCAGCGGAATCTTGTTCAGCGTCGGCGACCGCTCCGGCTCCTGCGGGAAAAACACCCGCTCCCGCACACCGCCCTGCACCCACAGGTTGCCCATCGGCTGCTGCCGCACCGCCCGGTAAGGCCCGGCATCGAACCATTGCAGCAGCTCGCACGGATTTTGCCCCGGCGCATAGCTCTGCGCCCCCAGCGGCCCTTTGGGATACAGATCCAGCATCAGCGCGCCAAAGCCGTCGCGGCCATCCTGCTCCAGCCGCTGCGTCAGGGCCCCCAGCCCGTGATCCTCCATGCCGGAATAGACCAGCAGCTCATCCGCATCCACGGTCAGGCACCATCGCCCGTGGCCGTACCGGATCAGCAGCCAGCCCAGCCAGTCGAGACCAAATCGCGTGTCCCGGTAACTGCCTTCAGCGCGCCACAGCGAGGCATCCGGCTGCGCCGCCAGCAGCTCAGCACTGCCGTCATCGCTGCCATTGTCCACGGCCAGAAAATGCACCGCACCCAAGCGCCGGTAGTAGTCCAGGAAGTAAGGAAGCCGGGTGATCTCGTTACGCAGCACGAGGAAGACCAGAACCCCCTCTTGGGGGATCTGCGCGGTGCGGTCCGCCGCCTTGGCCATCTGGCGGCGGGCGCGCAAGGCCCGCCACAGCATCCGCCGCCGCTTCCACCGCATCCGGTAGGCCCCGGTCAGGCCCAGCGGCGGCAGATCAGGGGCGGCGGGGCCAGTCATGCTCAGGCCTCGTAATGGCCCGTCTTATGCCATTTCCAGGCATCGGAGATCATCACCTCCAGGGTGGACCGCCGCGGTTCCCAGCCCAACTCGGTCACTGCCCGGGTCGAGCCGGACACCAGCTTGGTGCAGTCACCCGCCCGGCGCGGGCCGGTGTTGCAAGGCACTTTCTGCCCGGTCACCGCCTCGGCCTTGTCCATCACTTCGCGCACCGAGAAGCCCGAGCCGGTGCCCAGGTTGAACACCTGGCTGCCGTTGCCGTCTTCCAGCCACTTCAGCCCCAGCACATGCGCGTCCACCAGGTCGCAGACATGCACATAATCGCGGATGCAGGTCCCGTCCGGGGTATCGTAGTCGGTGCCGAAAATGGTCAGCGCATCGCGCTTGCCCGCAACCGCATCCAGAACCAGCGGCACCAGATGGGTCTCGGGACGGTGGAACTCGCCCACCTCGGCCTCGGGATCGGCACCCGCCACGTTGAAATAGCGGAAGATCACCGAGCGCAGCCCACGCGCGGCACCAAAGTCCTTGAGGATATCCTCCACCGCGCGTTTGGAGGCGCCATAAGCATTCAGCGGCAGCTGCGGGGTGTTTTCATCCAGCACCACATTGTCATGCTCGCCATAGGTGGCGCAGGTCGAGGAGAACACGAAGTCCAGGCAGCCCGCGGCCACCGCGGCCTCAACCAGGTTCAGCGAGCCGCCGGTGTTGTTGGCCCAGTAGCGGCCCGGCTCGCTCATCGCCTCGCCGACCTGGCTCAGCGCCGCGAAATGCATCACGGCAGCAGGCTGGTACTTGGCAAACACCTCATCCAGCCGGGCGCGGTCGTTCAGATCGCCCTTCTCGAAGGGGCCGAACTTGACCGCATCCTGCCAGCCGGTGACCAGGTTGTCATAGGTTACTGGAGTATAGCCCGCCGCCTTGAGTGCCTTGCAGGCATGCGAACCGATGTATCCGGCACCGCCGGTCACAAGGATATTAGTCACTGTCTCTGCCCCATGCTGGGCCGCCCCCGGAGGGGCGGCCAGAGTGGTTACTGCGCGGCCTTTCCGACCTGCGCGATTTCGGTGATGTAGTTCATCAGGTCGTCCCGCAGCTCATCGCGCGCCAGCGCAAAGGCAACGGTCGCCTGCAGGAAGCCCGCCTTGGAGCCGCAGTCGAACCGCTGGCCGCGGAAGCGGTAGCCGTAAACCGGCACGTCCTTGGCGATGTCCTCGGCAATCGCGTCGGTCAGCTGGATCTCGCCGCCCGCACCCTGCTTCATCTTGTTGAGGTTCTTCAGCACCGACGGCGCCAGGATATAACGGCCGATCACCGCCAGGTTCGACGGCGCCTCTCCGGCTTTCGGCTTTTCCACCATGCCGTTGGCGGAAACCACCTGGCCCATGTCCTCTTTCACGTCGAGCACACCGTAGGACGAGGTCTTCTCCGGCGGCACTTCCATCGCCGCAACCATGTTGCCGCCGGTTTCCTCGTAGGCTTCGACCATCTGCTGCAGACAGGGCTTTTCAGCCGCGATCACGTCATCCGGCAGGATCACCGCAAAGGGTTCGTTGGCGATCAGCCGGCGGGCGCACCAGACCGCATGGCCCAGGCCCAGCGCCTTGTGCTGCCGCAGATAGGCGATGGCACCGGATTCCATGTCGGTGCTCTTCAGGATTTCCAGCAGGTCGTCCTTGCCCTTCTTGCGCAGCTCCTGTTCCAGAACCGGCGAATGGTCGAAATAATCTTCCAGCGCACCCTTGCCGCGCGAGGTGACAAAGATGAACTCCTTGATCCCGGCCGCGCGCGCCTCGTCGATGGCGTATTGCACCAGCGGCCGGTCGACCAGAGTCATGATCTCTTTCGGGACGGACTTCGTCGCCGGCAGGAACCGTGTCCCCAGGCCTGCAACCGGGAAAATTGCCTTAGTTACTTTTTTGCGCATGGCGTTCTCTCAATGCTCAAATTCCAGACTTGACGGCTCAGTCCCGCATCACGCGCGGGGAAGCTTGCGCGCATCATGCCCGGCTCTTTCCAACAAATTGTAAAGCAGCTGCCCGCTGCCTCCAGCTGCCGCACTGCAGCGGCTGTCCGTCTGTTCTTGTACTCATTACCATATTCTACTCACTCATGCCCCATTTTCTTCATCATGGATTCCAAACGGGGGACATCCTCGGGATTGTTCAGCTCCCAGAACTCACGCCCGCGCGCCTCAACCTCGACACACAGCACCTTGCGCCCGTTCTCCAGGAACCGCAGCTGCTCCAAACCTTCCAGATTCTCCAGCGGACCGGTCCGCCAGCCAGAATACACCGCCAGGGCATCCGGCCGGTAGGCATATACGCCGACATGGTGATAGACCGGCGTGTTTTCGCCATCCGCGTAGGTTTTGCCGCAATAGGGCACCACCTCCTTGGAGAAATAGAGCGCGCTGCGGTCTTCGGCAAACACCGCCGTGGTGCCGCCGACCCGGCCCGCCTTGCGGTCGGCCAGCAGGCTGTTCAGCGTCTCGCCATTGCAGCGCAGCACCGGCGTCGCCAGCTCCATTTCGGGCGCATCGCGCAGGCCGGCAACCAGATCCTCGACGAACCAATGCGGGGTCAGCGGCGCATCGCCCTGCAGGTTCACCACGATCTCATAGCCGCCGCCCAGCGCCGCATGCGCCTCGGCGCAGCGTTCGGTGCCGTTGGCGCATTCCGGCGAGGTCATCACCACCTCGGCGCCGAACGCCTCCGCCGCGTCCTTGATGCGATCGTCATCCGTCGCCACCACCACCCGGTCCACGCCCTGCACCGAGCAGGCCGCCCGCCAGGAGCGCTCCACCAGAGTGCGCTTTTCGCCGGTGGCCCCGGTCAGCGGCACCAGCGGCTTGCCGGGGTAACGGGTCGAGGCATAGCGGGCGGGGATGACAATCAGGACAGACATCAGGCTTTCTTCAGTTCCACGGCTGGTGCATAGGCGATGAAGAACGGGTTCGCATAGCCCTCTTTGCCATAAATCAGCGGGGAATGATCGTCAAAACGCACCACTTTGCCGCCAGCGCCCGCGAGCACCGCGTGACCGGCGGCGGTGTCCCACTCCATGGTGCGGCCGACGCGCGGGTAGATATCCGCCTCGCCGGTGGCCACCAGGCAGAATTTCAGCGAGGAGCCTGCGCTCTTGCTGTCCTTCACGCTGTACTTGCCGATGTAATCGTCGGTTGCCTGATCCCGGTGCGATTTCGAGGCCACCACCATCAGCGCGGAATTGTCGCTGTCGGCCACCCGGATCGGGCGGGTTTCCCCGATGGTTCCGGGATCGAACGCGCCGGTTTCCTCAACCGCGCTGCCATCCGCCAGGGTAAAGAACATCCGCTCCCTGGCCGGCGCATAAACCACGCCGCGGGTCGGCACGCCCTTCTCCACCAGCGCGATATTGACGGTGAAATCGCCGCGGCGGTGGATGAATTCCTTGGTGCCGTCCAGCGGATCGACGATCAGGAAGGTGTCGCCGCGCGCGCTGTGCGAGGCCGCCTGCTCCTCGGTGACCAGCATCATGTCCGGGAACGCCGCCCGCAGGCCTGCCGAAATCAGCGCATCCGCCGCTTCATCCGCTTCGGTTACCGGGCTCTCGTCGGATTTCACCTTCACGCCGAAATCGTCGGAATTGTAGATCTCCATGATCTTTGCGCCGGCCTCGATGGCCAGGCGGCGGATCACGGGCACCAGGTCTTCATAAGTCACGCGGACCTCCCTGTCGGGTTTAATTGAAAATTTGCCTCTCGCCTCTTATGATGCGCAGACAGCAGAACGGCAAGCAGCCGCATCGGATTCGAGCAGAGAATGCAGGTCTCATGTTTCAGCAGCGCACGCAGCAATCCTGGATCTCCGGATTTGTCGCCCTCACAGAGGTGGTGTTCCACTCGGTCGTGCGCAGCGTCCGGTCCAAGCATAACAACGCTTTTGCCGCCCTTGGCCTGAACATTCTGCAGGCGGTTCTCTTTGTGGCCGCGTTTTACGTGATGTTTGCTCTGCTGGGGCTGCGCGGCTCTGCCATCCGCGGTGATTTCCTGCTCTATGTGATGTCCGGCATCTTCCTGTTCCTGGTGCACACCAAGACCGTCAGCGCCGTCGCCGGCGCCGAGGGGCCAAGCAGCCCGATGATGCAGCACGCGCCGATGAACACGATGGTGGCTATTCTGTCCGCAGCCATCGGCGCGCTTTATATCCAGGTCCTGTCGCTGTTCATCATCCTGTTCGTCTACCATGTCGCCTTCACGCCCCTGCATATCGAGGAGCCGATTGCCGCTTTCGGCATGGTGCTGCTGGCCTGGGTCACCGGGGCGGCGGTGGGGCTGGTGTTTCTGGTGCTGAAACCTTGGGCGCCCAATCTGGTCAGCATCCTGACGATGGTCTATTCGCGCGCCAATATGATTGCGTCGGGCAAGATGTTCCTGGCCAATACCCTGCCCAGCTTCATGCTGGCCATGTTCGACTGGAACCCGCTGTTTCACTGCATCGACCAGTCGCGCGGGTTTGTCTTCATCAACTACAACCCGCATTTCAGCAGCTGGCAATATGCGGCCTGGGTGGCGCTGGTGCTGACCGTGATCGGTCTGATGGGCGAATTCTACACCCGCCGCCATGTCTCCATCAGCTGGAGCGCGCGGCGGTGAGGCTGCACCTCGCGGCCGCCCTTTTCTGGCTGGCCTGCGCGGCACTGCCGGGCGCGGCGCAGGAGTTCCCAGCGCTCCACAGCGTCACCGGTGTTGCGGCGGATGACGTGCTCAATATCCGCAGCGCCCCCTCGGCCAGTGCCAGTATCGTGGGCAGCCTGGCGCCAGGCCAATCCGGGGTTGAGGTCGTGCAGGCGGATGACAGCGGCAAATGGGGCCTGGTGAACAGCGGCGAGCGTTCAGGATGGGCCGCTCTGCGGTATCTCGCCCGTGAACCCCGGGATGACTGGCGCAGTCAGGGTCAGGCCTTGGAGTGCTTCGGCACCGAACCCTTCTGGTCCCTCACCCTGGATCAGGCGCCAAACCTGAAGACGCCGGACGGGCCGGACATCCCCTTCACGCTGCTGGCGCACGAACCTGGCTCGAACCACAGCGGCAAATCCGGCTTTCACGCTGTCAGCTGGGCTGAAAGCACATTGTCCAGCCCCGAGCCGGTGAGCCTCTTCGGAACCCTCACCGCACAGCAATGCTCGGACGGCATGTCGGACAGAACCTACGGCATCTCGATCGACCTGCTGCGGCTGCACGGCACCGGCCAATTGAGCGTTCTGAGCGGCTGCTGCTCACTTCTTCCCTAGCGATTTCCCTGGGCGTCCGGCCCAAGACTTTTACTCAAAAGTCTTGGCAAAAGTTTTCCGTAAAACTTTTGCGCCCCGCCGGCCTCACGTCACCACCCGCAATGTCAGATTGATCCGCCCGCCCTTGGGCAAGAGGCGGGAGGATTTGAACCGGATCCGGTCCACCCCATGATACATCAGCCGCGCCTCGCCGCCCATCACCACCACATCGCCCGAGCTCAGCCAGACCGACTCCGTCTTGCCTCCACGGGTCCGGTTGCCGATCCGGAACAGCCCGTCATCGCCCAGCGAAATGGACACCACGGGGTAGGAGAAATCCGCCTCATCCTTGTCCTGATGCAGCCCCATCCGGGCCCCCTCGCCGTAATAGTTCAACAGGCAGCATTCCGGTTCGCGCTCCAGCCCGGTCAGCTGCCGCCAGATCTCCAGCACCGGCTCCGGGATCGCGGGCCAGGGCCGCCCCGACGGATGCTCCTCTGCATAACGGTAGCCGGAGGCATCCGAATACCAGCCGAACTGCCCGGCCGAGGTCATCCGCACCGACATCTGCCCGCCGCCCGGCACCTTGGGCGAAAACAGCGGCGCCGCCTTCAGCACCGGCCGCAAAGCCTCGATCAGCGCCGCCTGGCGGGCGGGCTCCAGACAGCCCTTGTGGATATCGAATCCGCGCACGCGCAGCAGGGTCATTGCCGTTCATCCATCCTTAACCAAGACCGCTGCAAAAAAGCGCATTGATTCACGCTTGGCCGCGTGCCTGAGCGCTTGCAGGGGCGTTTTCTGCTCCCTATATACGCCGGGACGCGGCAAGGTGCAGACCAAACCGCAACTTCAATCGGGGCCGGGATGCCGCAACGGGTTCAGGCCTCGGGTAATCGCCTTGAGTAAATGTAAGGGATCGAACATGAGCAAAGTTATCGGCATTGACCTGGGTACCACCAACTCCTGCGTGGCCATCATGGATGGCTCCCAGCCCCGCGTGATCGAAAACGCCGAGGGCGCGCGCACCACCCCGTCGATTGTCGCCTTCACCGATGATGAGCGCCTGGTCGGCCAGCCCGCCAAGCGCCAAGCGGTGACCAACCCCGACAACACCATCTTCGGCGTCAAGCGCCTGATCGGCCGCCGGTTCGACGATGCGGCCGTCGCCAAGGACAAGAAAATGGTGCCGTTCTCCATTGTCGACGGCGGCAACGGCGACGCATGGGTCGAAGCAAAGGGTGAGAAGTACTCCCCGTCGCAAATCTCCGCCTTCACCCTGGGCAAGATGAAGGAAACCGCGGAATCCTACCTGGGCGAGGAAGTCACCCAGGCGGTGATCACCGTGCCCGCCTACTTCAACGACGCCCAGCGTCAGGCGACCAAGGACGCCGGCAAGATCGCGGGCCTCGAAGTGCTGCGCATCATCAACGAGCCGACCGCGGCCGCGCTGGCCTATGGCCTCGATAAGGAAGACACCCAGACCATCGCCGTCTATGACCTCGGCGGCGGCACCTTCGACGTGACCATCCTGGAAATCGACGACGGCCTGTTCGAAGTGAAGTCGACCAACGGCGACACCTTCCTGGGCGGCGAAGACTTCGACATGCGCATCGTCAACTACCTGGCGGATGAGTTCAAAAAGGAAAACGGCGTCGATCTGTCCAAGGACAAGATGGCCCTGCAGCGCCTGAAGGAAGCCGCTGAAAAGGCCAAGATCGAACTGTCCTCCACCTCGCAGACCGAGATCAACCAGCCGTTCATCTCGATGGACCCGTCCTCGGGCCAGCCGCTGCACCTGGTGATGAAGCTGACCCGCGCCAAGCTGGAAAGCCTGGTCTCCGACCTGATCAAGCGCTCGATGGACCCCTGCAAGGCGGCCCTCAAGGACGCAGGCCTCTCCGCCTCCGACGTGGACGAGGTGGTTCTGGTCGGCGGTATGACCCGGATGCCGAAAGTCATCGAAGAGGTGACCAAGTTCTTCGGCAAGGAGCCGCACAAGGGCGTGAACCCGGATGAAGTGGTTGCCATGGGCGCTGCCATCCAGGCCGGCGTTCTGCAGGGCGACGTCAAGGACGTGGTGCTGCTCGACGTGACTCCGCTGTCCCTGGGTATCGAAACCCTGGGCGGTGTCTTCACCCGCCTGATCGACCGCAACACCACCATCCCGACCAAGAAGTCGCAGGTGTTCTCGACCGCGGAAGACAACCAGAACGCCGTGACCATCCGCGTGTTCCAGGGTGAGCGTGAAATGGCTGCCGACAACAAGATGCTCGGCCAGTTCAACCTCGAGGAAATCCCGCCGGCACCGCGCGGCATGCCGCAGATCGAAGTGACCTTCGACATCGACGCCAACGGCATCGTGTCGGTCGGCGCCAAGGACAAGGCGACCGGCAAGGAACAGCAGATCACCATCCAGGCCTCCGGCGGCCTCTCGGACGACGACATCGAAAAGATGGTCAAGGACGCCGAAGCCAACGCCGAGGCGGACAAGGAACGCCGCGAGCTGGTGGAAGCCAAGAACCAGGCAGAATCGCTGATCCACTCCACCGAGAAGTCGGTCGAGGAGCATGGCGACAAGGTCGACCCGTCCACCATCGAGGTGATCGAGCTGGCCGTGGCCGCGCTCAAGGACGATCTGGAGAACGAGAAATCGACCGCCGAGAAGATCAAGTCCGGCATCCAGAACGTGACCGAAGCCGCCATGAAGCTGGGTGAGGCGATCTACAAGGCGCAGGCCGAAGAAGCCGAGGAAGAGCCCGCAGCAGCGGATGACGCCGCAGCAGGCCCGGCCGATGACGACATCGTTGACGCCGAATTCGAAGACCTGGACGACGACAAGCGCTAACGCCTGAACGCAGGCCAAGGCGGGCCGGTCCGTACCCCGGACCGGCCCATTTTCGTTGAGGCAGATGGGGTAACCGATGTCAAAACGTGACTATTACGACATTCTCGGAGTGGCCAAAGGCGCCTCCGCAGACGAAATCAAAAAGGGCTTTCGCAAGAAGGCCAAGGAACTGCACCCCGACCGGAACAAGGACAATCCGGACGCCGAGGCGCAGTTCAAGGAAGCCAATGAGGCTTATGACGTTCTGAAGGACGCCGACAAAAAGGCGGCCTACGACCGCTTTGGCCATGCCGCCTTTGAAAACGGCATGGGCGGCGGCCAGCGCGGCGGCGGCCAGGGCTTTGGCGGCGGCGATTTCTCCTCCGCCTTCTCGGATGTCTTCGACGATCTGTTCGGCGACTTCATGGGCGGCCAGCGCGGCGGCGGCGGACGGCATCGGGCCACCCGCGGCGCCGATCTGCGCTACAACCTGCGGGTCTCGCTGGAAGAGGCCTTTTCCGGCCTGCACAAGACCATCAAGGTGCCGACCTCTGTGTCCTGCTCCTCCTGCGAGGGCACCGGCGCCGAAGGCGGGGTCGAGCCGACCAACTGCCCGACCTGCTCCGGCATGGGCAAGGTCCGCGCGCAGCAGGGCTTCTTCACCGTTGAACGAACCTGCCCGACCTGTTCGGGCCTCGGCCAGATCATCAAGAACCCGTGCAAATCCTGCCACGGCCACGGCCGGGTGGAAAAGGACCGCTCGCTGTCGGTGAACATCCCGGCTGGCGTCGAGACCGGCACCCGCATCCGCCTGGCAGGCGAAGGCGAAGCCGGCCTGCGCGGCGGCCCCCCGGGCGATCTCTACATCTTTGTCGAGGTTGGACCCCACGCCCTGTTCGAACGCGACGGCAACAACCTCTATTGCCGGGTTCCGGTCAGCATGGCCAAGGCAGCCCTTGGCGGCTCCATCGAGGTGCCGACCATCGACGGCGGCCGCGGCCGGGTGCAGATCCCCGAGGGCAGCCAGTCCGGCCGCCAGATGCGGTTGCGCGGCAAGGGCATGCCGGCCCTGCGCGGCGGTGCCACGGGCGACATGTTCATCGAGCTGGCGGTGGAAACCCCGGTCAACCTCACCTCGCGCCAGCGGGAACTGCTGCGCGAATTCGAGGAGATCTCCGAGGAAAACACCAACCCCGAATCCCGCAGCTTCTTCTCTTCGGTGAAGAGCTTCTGGGACGGGATGAAAGGCTGAGCCCCGGGCTTTTCCTGAATGAACCGCATTGAAAAGCGCCCCCCTGGGGCGCTTTTTCTTTCTGCGTTCCACTCGGACCGGTTTCCAGCCTGCCAAGTCAGAAGCCCGTCACGCCGCACCGCAGCGGTGCACAGGGGGTGCACAGAGGGTGCACGCCTGTCACCCCCCTGCTGCAGCCCCTCCGCCGCTGTCAGACGGCACCCATTAACACTTCCTCAACCATGATGGCGGCACCATGGCATCATGGCACAGGATCCCGCATTCGAGGACGTCTCCCTGCCGCTGTTTCCCGGCAGCGAGGAGGCCCCGGTTGTGCCCGCAGGATCCGGCCGCCTGCCCTCCTACATCAAGGACCACCGCGCCCGCCTGCGCGAACGTTTCATGCAGGGCGGCGCCGCGGCGATGCCCGATTACGAGCTGCTGGAGCTGGTCCTGTTCCGCTCCATCCCGCGCCGGGACGTGAAACCGCTGGCGCGGCAACTGCTTGAAACCTTTGGGGATTTCAACCGCGTGTTGACGGCTCCTCCGGAACGCCTGGCCACCGTCAAAGGCATCGGCGATGCCGTCATCACCGACTTCAAGGTGCTGGAGGCCGCAGCACACCGCATGGCCCGCGCACGCGTCATGCAGCGGCAGGTGATCTCCAGCTGGGACGCTTTGCTGGATTATTGCCACACCACCATGGCCCACCGCGAGACGGAGCAGTTCCGCATCCTGTTCCTGGACCGCAAGAACGTGCTGATCGCCGACGAGGAACAGGCTCGCGGCACCGTCGACCACGTCCCCGTCTACCCGCGCGAGGTCGCCAAACGTGCCCTCGAGTTGAACGCCAGCGCCTTGATTCTAGTGCATAATCACCCGTCCGGCGACCCCACGCCCTCGGACAGTGACATCAGCATGACCGACCAGATCCAGGCCGCCCTCACCGCGCTTGGCATCACCCTGCACGACCACCTGATCATCGGCAAATCCACCGAACTCAGCTTCCGCGCCCACGGTTACCTCTAGCGCTGCCGCAGCGCGCGCCAGCGCGGTGCCCGGCCCAAGGGTTTGCGGGGCATCTCCGATGCCGTGCCGACCGCGCGGGAGCGCTCCCGGCGCTGCCGTCCCTACCGCACCCAGACCTCGACCCGGCGGTTGATCTGACGGCCCCAGGCGCTGTCGTCACAGGCCATCGGCAGCGCTTCGCCGAACCCCTCGGTGCGGATTTCCACCCGGCTTATATCCGCGGTCTCCGCCGCCTTGACCACCGCATCGCGCACCGCGCCCGCCCGTTTCAGCGCGATCTGCCGGTTGCCCTCCGCAGGACCGACGCCGTCGGAAAACCCCGCAAAAACAAGCTCCTTGGCATCAAATTCCCCAGCTTCCAGCGCCCTGGCCAACTGCTCGATATTGCTGCGGGACTGCGCATCCGGACGGGCCGAGCCGGGCTCGAACCGGAACGAGGCCGTCAGCCGCCGCATCCCGCCCAGCGCGGAGACCAGCCGCTGCAGCTCCTCCAGCCCGGGCTCTCCTTCCGCAGCCAGGATGGCATTGGCAAAGCGGCTGCCCTGGCGGCTGACCGGGATCAGCTCCGGCGCCTGATCCACGAACCCCGCCCGCCGGATCACCGCCTGTGCCGCAGGCCCGCGCACGTAAGTCAGGAAATCCCGCGCCACCTTGGGCAGACGCCGGGCAGGCAGGTAAAGAAACAAGGGCACCGTCAGCGGATAATCCTCGGTCTTCACCGCCCGGCGGCTCGCCTGCAGCGAGAACCCGCACGGCCCCGTCAGCGTCAGCATCCGCGCCGCGCCCTTCTCCGCATAGCTGGCAATGCCGATTGCAAAAGGATCCACCAGCACCCGGCGCACCAAGGTGCTGCTGCGGTCGTGACGGTTAATCTGCGGCGAAAACCCGGCGCCGAACGGCGCCATCAGCTTGTCCTCCACGGCCTGCGCCAAACCGGAGCCGGACACCGGCATATGCAGCGAAATCGGCGCATCAGGGCCGCCAAGCTCCTGCCAGTTGGCGATCCGGCCGGACAACACCCCCGCCAATTGCGGCAAGGAAATCTCCTGCACCGGGTTGCTAGGCGCCACCACCGGCACAAAGGCATCCAGCGCCAGAACCCGGCTGCGGCCCGGTCCGGTCAGATCCCCCAGCCCCGCCGCGTGGGCCGCCTTGCGTTCCAGCGGGCGGATCTCCCGCAGCGCCATCGCCACATCGGCCTCATCCGCAATCAGCGCAGCAAAACCGGCATCGGTATTGCTGGCGGTGAATGTGAACCGCGCGGCCGGCTGCTGCCCGCGCAGCAGGACGTGGCTGAAATTCCCCTCCGGCAGCGGTTCGCGCCGGGTCTGGTAGCCGTTGCGCAGCGCAAAGCCTTCGATCAGCGCGGGCAGCAGCACTTCGGACATGGTGGAGGAGCCCGCCAGGGTAATCTCCGCCACAAAGCCCGACAGGCTGGGGCAGCCCGGCCCCTCGCAGGTCACGCCGGAGCCATCCACGGTCAGCTCGCCGAACTGGGTCTGGACCCGGTAGAACTCGCCATCGAAGCCCAGCAGCGTGCCGGTGATCTCAACCGCGCCATCCGGCGAAGAGAGGGTGACGTCCTCTGCCGCCAGCCCGCGCGCAAGTGCTGCCAGAAAAAGTGCGGCGCAAACGGCCGCACGCAAGAAGGTCATGTGGATACCTGAAGTTACCGCAAATCAGTTGGAGGCGACTTTCAGGTCTTCTACCAGATTATTCAACACCAGAAAGCTGCCTTGGGCATCGCAATCCGGCATCGCCATCACCAGGTCGCGGCTGCTGAGCCGTCCGCCGCTCAGCTGCAGCGCCTGGGCAGAGATATCGCGGCCGCAGTTGAGGCCCGTCACCTCCGCTTCGGCGGTCAGGGCGACGGTGCCGGCGCGGTCCGGATGGCTGGCGGGCACACTGTAGATTTCGACAATCCGCGGCGCCACCAGGCTGGCGTCGCCGAGACGGATTACCTGGCCGGCAGCCTCGCCGGGCGCAGCCCCGTGCCAGACGTGCCCGGCGCTGCCATACTCCGCGCCAAACTCCCGGGCATGAATTTCAAGGCCGCTGTGGCCGCTCCACTGCAGAACCACACGTTCCATGGTCTCCGCGCCCGCCACTTCGGCAACGGCAACCGCCCCGCCGCCGCTTGCGGTCTCCGCAATAAAAACCGCGGTCCGTGTCAGGGCCGGAACCTGCGCCGCGTAGCGCCCGGCCGGGTCCAGCGAAGCCGTGAAGGTCATGCCGCTGTGATGCACGGTCAGGCGTTCGCCGCCACGGCACGGCGCGGACACAGTGAGCGAGACCATCGCCATGGGGGCAGCCTCGGCCGAGGCTGTCATACGGCAGGCTCCCGGTTGCGCCGGAACTGCCGGTTGCGGCTCCGCGGCAACGGATGCCGTTTCAGCCGGGAAGGAGGTCAGGGTGATGTTCTCGATTTTCAGCTCCGCCGGCCCGGGTTCCTCCGGCAGCTGAGGGTCGGCAGCGGCGGTGGCGTCACCCGCCCAGCGGGGGCTCGATGCCTGCATGTAGAACCCGATGCCCAATGCGCACGCCAGCGTCATAGCACTTGTCAGCATCACCTGTTTGCTCAGCATGAGATCCTCCTGAACCTGCCTGGTCAGCAAAACCTGGCTGAAAATGCCGGCCGGTTTGTGGCCTCAAACGGGAGAGAATCCGGCAAATGCGGCAATTCCGTCTTCTTTGTTGCGCAGGGGGAAACAGCGGACGGGGGAGCTCCCGCGCCTGCGGGCGCCCTGGCTGCGCCAGGAACTCCCTGGCAGCCTTGGGTGTGGCGCTGCGCGGTGCGCAGCGCCACA